>PAWW01000030.1 GCA_002714255.1 Acidiferrobacteraceae bacterium | reverse complement strand
GCATGGTTGTAATGAACCGAAAACGATTAGATTTGAGTGGTATTTGTCAGCAGACGAGACCTCCGCGACACTTTTTGAAATGTTTGAAGATAGCGATGGAGCGAAATTACGCGTAGAAAATCTACTTGCAAGTTCGTTGGTCAGTCGATTTCAAGAACTTTTTGAAATAAAGAGTTTTACTGTTCTTGGTCCGGTGAAAGAAGATTTAAATGACATAGTTAGTCAGTTTGGTGCAGAAATACGAAAATATGCTGCTGGGTTTTACCGGTTGTAACATGTGAGATATTACTCAGATGCGGTAGTTTCCACGTGGCAACTACCGCATCAAGTCACTGTCGAACTGACCAATTCCGTCACCGTGGAATAGTTTCGCTTGATGGCAAGTCAACTATGGAAAACAGAAAAATTTCTGCCAGGTTAGAAACAATTTACGATCAAATAAAGAACTATCCAACACCCATAGCAGGGTGTGATGAGCAATTCAATTTTCTACTGTCAGAACGAGACCGACTGCGGAATTTACTTGCCACCGATCAACAACAATACGTCACCGCCGACTAAGCGCATCCTTACGAGGAGCGCTCACGGGACTTACCAGACCTTGACAACGAAAGTGTCGGAGATCCCGCCGAACGATGCTGGAGCGTTAGACTGAATCGACCCCGCAAGCGTTTTGGGCAACACTTTCTTACCGACAAAGGGGTTGCCCGCCAGATTGTTGATGCNGCGGCCATCTNGCCACAGGATACCGTGGTCGAGATTGGNCCNGGNCGCGGNNCGTTGACTACNCATCTNGTGTCNAGCACGCCNCACCTTCANCTGGTGGAAATCGATCGGGATCTTGCGGCTGCACTGAAAGAAAAACACGGCTCGAGCGCCCAGGTGTATGCCGCTGATGTACTTCGTTTTGATTTCAAGCAGGTGCTTGGCGCGGATGCCCAACCGCTCGTCCTGATCGGTAACCTGCCTTACAACATCTCGACCCCCCTGNTAATTGCNATCCTGGGGCAGCTTCAGGTTGTCGGTCGAATGGTTTTCATGCTCCAACGCGAGGTCGCCGTGCGACTCGCCGCAGGACCGGGTACGCGCAGTTATGGTCGTTTGTCCGTGATGGTGAACCGGCATTGCGCTATTGAGCGGTTGTTTGATGTTGCTCCGGCGGCTTTTGTGCCCCCACCCCAGGTGTTTTCAACCGTGGTGCGCTTGGTGCCGCATCTTCAACCGCTGGGGGGGCCAGTCAATGAAGCGGGTTTTGCTCGCTTGGTCCGCGATGCTTTTTCAATGCGGCGCAAGACGCTAAGAAATGCGCTAAGGCATTACTGCCCCGATGCTGCGTTAAAACAATGCGGCATNGATCCTGGCTGGCGGCCGGAACAACTGTCGGTCGAGGCTTTTGTTGACCTCGCGAATGCTTTGGGGATAGATGAAAACGGGCGGGTAGCGAAGTTGGATGGTTAAGGCTGTTCAAGGAGGCGAGTGGCTTCTGTTTCTATCCATTGCCTAGCGTGATCGTTAATGGCACGTGCCTTTTTGCCTTCGGTCATGATCGGTGCACCGATCGATACTCGAATGGTGCCTGGGCGCTTGATAAAGCCGCGCCGTGGCCAGAAGAGTCCGGCGTTATGGGCCACCGGAATAACGGGCACGCCTGCTTTAACCGCCAGCATCGCGCCGCCTGGAAAATAAACGCCGGATTCCCCGGGCGCCATGCGAGTTCCCTCAGGAAAGATCACGACGTAACGGCCTTCGGCCAAGCGGTTAATACCTTGGCCAAGGAGATCGCCCAGTGCGCGGTGACGCGCGGCGCGGTTAATAGCAATCGGGTGGGTAGCTGCCAGGCCCCAACCAAAAAACGGGATCCACAATGCCTCTTTCTTAAGCGCCCAGGTCTGGGCGGGGAAGATGGTTTGGAATGCGATTGTTTCCCAAGCCGATTGATGTTTCGACAAGATGACGCTGGCAACGCCGGGCAATTGCTCAAGGCCAATGACTTCGTGTCGTAGGTTGCAGGTTAATGCAAGCCAGCCCGTAATGAAGCGGGCCCACAGTCCAATCACGCGCATTCGCATAATCGGTGGTAGCGGTCGCGCTAGGAGCGCGATAGGGCAGAAGGCAATGGCCGACAGCGTCATGCCCGTAAAGAAGATCGCTGAGCGTATCCAAAGCATCGTTGTAATGTGGCCCAAAACTGTGGAATCTAGGCGCGAGTTAGCCGGGGGCGATAATGGGAGTGTTGGCGAGGGCGGCCATGCGTTGTTCGTGCACGCCGGCCAGCAGGTCCTCGACAAAGGGCGCCAAATCGCTATAGGTCAAGGCCTCCTCGTGGCGCGCTTCCCGTTGGCCCGCAGGGCGGGTGCGCTGGATGAGTATGGGTAGGGCGTTAACCGCACGCGCAGCGGCGAGATCGCTTGCTTTGTCGCCGACGAAGGGGACACCGGCCAGTGACACACCCAGGCGACTAGATGCTTCTAGTAATAGACCGGGCTGTGGTTTTCGGCACGAGCACAAGTCTTCTGGCCGATGGGGACAGAAGAAAACCGCGTCAATCTGGCCTCCTTTTTCATTAACCATGGCAATCATCTTCTGGTGAATGCGATGCAACATGCTGAGGTCTAACAAGTTACGCGAGATCCCAGACTGGTTAGTGGCCACAATGACTCGATAATGATTTCGGTGCAGCCGAGAAATCGCTTCTAAACTGCCCGGGTAGGGNTGCCATTCGTCCGGGGATTTGACGTAGTCGGGGGAGTCGCGATTAATGACGCCGTCCCGGTCTAGGATCACTAGTTTCAAGCTGATTCGCCCTCCTCGAATCTAGAGACTCGCCGGCGCCCGTGTATAGTTCGGCTGTGGCGTTGATCCAGTTCTTTCATCTTGTCCCAAAAAGCCTGATTAAGGTCAAACTCAGCTGAGATAGCGGTGCCGATTAGCAGAATCAGGAGATCGGCACATTCCTCGCTGAGCGCACTTAGTGGTTGACCCTTGGTAACACAGGCTGAAATCTCACCCAGCTCCTCTGCCATCAAGGCAACCCGGTAGGCAAGCTCCTCGCCACCATTTGAGTCCAGGTCGTGCTTGTCATGGAAGGACTGTACCGCCGCTAACATAGACCGGTAACTGTCCTTGTGCGCTGGATTATTCACCGAGCTGGAGGTGCGAAAAATCTGCAATGGCAAGAAAGAGGTCTGCCAGGTGTTTCAGTAGCGCAAGCCGATTTTGACGCAGCGCTGAATCTTCCACCATGACTCGAACCTCGTCGAAAAAGCGGTCGGTTGGCGCTTTGAGTTTAGCCAAGTGCCTAAGGGCCTGACCATAGTCGCCTTGTTGTAACAGTGGGCTAACGACGGAGGCGGCTTGCANCAGGTGGNTTGCCAGGGCCTCTTCCGCATCGAGTTCCAGCAAGGAGGAGTCGATGCGGGCGGAGCGTTGTTCTCCAGCTTGCCGCAATAGGTTGCTGATCCGTTTATTTGCCGCCGCCAGACTTGCCGCCGCCGAATGTTGGCGAAAACGGGAAACCGCTTTAAGGCGCCGATTGAAATCGAGCGCGTGCGCGGTTCCCGTTGCGGCGACGGCCGCAAGTTCGTCGGCCCGATATCCCGCTGCTTCATAAAACGCTCGGTAGCGCTCGGTGACAAAGGCGATGCTTTCGTCGCAGGCCTGTGTTGTGACAGGGCGATTTTGGGCAATGTAAGTTTCAGCGCCTAGGCGGAACAAGGATTTGAGATCTAAATCCATTCGTTTTTCAACTAATAGGCGGATAATGCCAAGCGCAGCGCGGCGCAGTGCATAAGGGTCTTTTTCTCCCGTTGGCGCTTCGTCGGTGGAAAAGATGCCAATGATTGAGTCGATCTTATCCGCTAGTGCGACGATGCACCCAGTTCGAGTCGATGGCAATCGATCGCCGGCGTAGCGCGGCAGGTAATGTTCCTCAATTGCGGTAGTGACATCGCTTACCTCACCCTCCTGGGCTGCGTAATAGCGGCCCATGATGCCTTGCAGTTCTGGAAATTCGCCTACCATGGCAGAAACGAGGTCTGTTTTGGCCAGCCGCGCCGCGCGTGCGGCGCGTTTAGGTGCGACATGGAGCATGCCGGCAATGGCGCTTGCCAGTGTTTCTAAGCGCAAGGATTTATCGAAAAGACTGCCGAGGTCGTGGTGAAACAAAACACCCTTTAAGTCGGCTAGGCGCTGTTCAAGCGTGTGCTGTCGGTCCGCTTCAAGGAAAAAGCGCGCATCGTCTAGGCGTGCTTTTAGTACGCGTTCATTACCTTCGCGAACACGACCGCTGCGCGTCAGAGGAATGTTTGAAACCGTGATGAAATGCGGCAGGAGATGGCCTCCCTCGTCCGTCACGTGAAAGTATTTTTGGTGATCTCGCATCGACGCGATTAACACTTCTGTAGGCATTTGAAGATAAGCGGTGTCGAAACTCCCCAGAAGCGCATGCGGCGACTCAACTAATGCGGTGACAAGATCTAGCAACTCGGGTGAGAGAACGACGCGGCCGTTGACGCGGCGAGCGAGGCGGGTGGCTTGTTGTCTGATCAAGTTTCTGCGTTCATCAAAACTGACGATGACCGACTGTTTTTTCAGGGTTTCTACGTAATGATCTGCGTCGGTAATGGGAAAAGACGTGTTGGAAAGAAAGCGGTGACCCCAAGTGCGATTGCTGGATCGAATGCCAAACACTTCACATTTGATCGAGCGTTTGCCATGAATCACCACGGCCCAGTGCACGGGGCGAACGAATTGCGCCGTTCCCCTGCCCCAGCGCATGCGCTTTGAAACCGGCAGGCTTGTGGCTGCTTTTTTAATACAGTCGGGGATGAGGTCGATTGCGGCGAGTCCGGGTAGCGTACTTCGCCAAACCAGGTACTCACCGCGATCTATTGTCTCCTTGACCAGGATGGAGACATCGACACCGCAAGAGCGAGCAAAACCCTTGGCCGCGGGGGTCGGTTGACCGGCGGCATCGAACGCTGCTTTTATCGACGGTCCCCGGCGTTGATGAATCTGGTCGGCGGCCCGGCGTGCAACGCCATCTAAATGCACGGCAAGCCGACGAGGGGTCGCATACCAGCGCCGCGGGGCATTGGTTGCTAAAAGCCCTGCCTCNTCAAGCGCGACGGCCAGTCGCTCGGCAAAAGCTTTACCGAGTAACGGCAACGCCATGGGNGGCAGTTCTTCGGTTCCAAGTTCAACCAGAAGCGAAGCGCTGGNTATGGGCACGGTTAAGCCCCTGCCCCAGCGCGGGGAAAGCCGAGTCGTTCGCGGCTGGCCAGATAACTCTGTGCCACACTCCGTGCCAACGCCCTGACTCGGCCGATATATCGCGCCCGTTCGGTGACACCAATCGCGCGCCGGGCATCGAGCAGATTGAAGCTGTGTGAAGCCTGCAGGACCTGTTCATAGGCNGGCAAGGGCAATTCACTATCAAGCAATGTGCGGCANGCGGATTCGCAAGCATCGAAGCGCGAAAACAGGGTGTTAACGTCCGCCTGTTGGAAGTTATAGGCCGACTGTTCCACCTCATTTTGATGATAGAGGTCCCCNTAGCTGAAGTGGGCATTCCAACGAAGATCAAAGACGTTGTTAACGCCCTGGAGAAAGAGGGCAAGGCGCTCTAAACCATAGGTGATCTCGCCAGTGACAGGACGGCAGTCAAGCCCGCCGACCTGCTGAAAGTAAGTAAATTGAGAAACCTCCATCCCATTTAGCCAGACTTCCCAGCCGAGCCCCCAGGCGCCCAGCGTGGGGGATTCCCAGTCGTCCTCCACAAAGCGCACGTCATCGCTAAGAAAATCGATGCCGAGGGCAGCCAGCGAGCCCAGGTACAAATCCTGGAAATCAAGCGGAGAGGGCTTAATCATCACCTGATACTGGAAATAGTGTTGTANGCGGTTGGGGTTTTCCCCATAACGACCGTCGGTTGGGCGTCTTGATGGCTGTACATAGGCGGCTCTCAAGGGCTCGGGGCCGATAGCGGCAAGGAAAGTCGCTGGATGGAAGGTCCCAGCGCCCATCTCCATATCATAGGGCTGCATGACCACGCAGCCCTGATCGGCCCAGTACCGCTGGAGTTGCAGGATAAGGTCCTGAAAGTGCAACTGTGTCGCCTATCGTCAAATTCGAAAAGTCAGCGAATTATAACGGTTGGTCAAACGATCCCGCTGACAGTAACGGGACCTATCAANTTTTGCTCGGCCGTTNTAAATCGATCTGGATCTGCGGCNAGGTTGATAGAATAGGAAAGTCGGCCGGCGTCTTGGCTAGGCAACACAACCCAAGGTGCCGTAGCATTCACAAGCATGCCCACTCGTCAGACTCANCCGAAGGCTATTGCCCTGATTTCCGGGGGCCTTGATTCCTTGTTGGCCGCAAGGGTGGTGAAGGAGCAGGGTGTCCATGTTGAGGGCATCAACTACTTCACGGGCTTTTGNGTTGAAGGCCATACCCATGCGATNCGTAACCGAGANCGTACACGGCATAAGCGTAACAACGCCTTGTGGTCAGCGGAGCAACTGGGCATTCAATTACACATTGTNGACGTTATTGATGCGTACAAGGATGTGGTGATCAATCCAAAACATGGCTACGGNGCNAACCTGAACCCNTGTCTTGACTGCAAATCATTCATGGTGACTCGAGCNCGGGAATGGATCGAAGATAATGGTTTTGANTTTATTGTCACCGGTGAAGTGNTCGGNCAACGCCCCATGTCCCAGCGGCGGGANACTTTGCCNGTGATNGCNAACGAGTCAGGNGCTGAGGATCGACTGCTNCGNCCCCTGTGTGCCCAGTTATTGGCCCCCACCCTGCCCGANCGGATGGGCTGGGTTGANCGCGANCAGTTGTACGCTTTCAACGGCCGNAGCCGTAAGCCNCAGATGGCACTGGCCGAACAGTTTGGCATCAAGGAATATGCTCAGCCAGCGGGGGGCTGTTGNTTTCTGACGGATGCCACGTACGCGACCAAACTGCGTGANCTGTGGGCATCGCGNGGNGAGAAGCGTTACGAACTGGACGACATNATGTTACTGAAAGTGGGTCGGCATCTGCGACCACGACCGCACTTGAAAGTGATCGTCGCCCGAGATGCCGGGGAAACCCAGTATTTACGCGGCTATCGAAAGGCATATGCGCATCTAATAATGACCAGCCACAACGGNCCCATGACGCTACTTGAGGGAGAGCTTCATGACGGGGATGCTGAATTGGCAGCGCGTATTGCGGCTCGCTTTGGCCAGGGACGGGCGGCAAGCGACGTGCAGTTTGACTTCGTCACCGCTGCAGGTGTTGCGCGGTCATTGGCCGTGGCGCCTTTTAAGCCAGAGGANATCGCGCCCGAGTGGTATGTGTGAGCGCTTATACCCTCGATGCNAAACAACTGTTGTGCCCGCTNCCGGTGATTCGNACCCAGGACCGAGTGGCGACGCTGAAGATTGGAGACGTGTTAACNGTGTACTGCACGGATCCAGGCGCATTGAGCGATATTCCGACCTGGTGTCGTCTGCACGGNCACACGATGCTATCGANCAAAGAAGATGTCGACGGAGTNATCGAGTTAGTCCTTAAAGTNGGTAGTCCGATCTATAACGCACAANAGTAGTGCATTATAATGGATNNCGCCCTATTATAGTGCGGATNTNGGGATNAACGACAGTGAGAAGTCAGTNNTCAGNNGGCAANNGTCTGGCACAGAATTTGCTTGCATATTGAGTNCGGGNCGCNTACTTAANAAGACGAGCCANGCAGTGNAGAACAAAACGCCGAGAGACCCAATTTAAGAGGAACACATGATGTCAGNTGCCAATGTACTCAAGATGATAAAGGACCAGGACATTCAATTTGTCGACTTTCGATTTACCGATACCAAGGGCAAGGAGCAACATGTTTCGGTGCCAGCGGCGATGGCGGACGAAGACATGTTTGATGAAGGCAAGATGTTTGACGGTTCCTCGATTGCGGGCTGGAAGGGCATTCAGGAATCGGACATGATTCTGATGCCCGATGCGAATTCGGCGGTGATCGATCCTTTTCTGCAGGACACGACGCTATTACTCCGGTGCGACGTGATCGAACCCACCACCATGCAGGGTTACGACCGTGATCCCCGCACGATAGCCAAGCGCGGCGAGGCTTATTTGAAATCGACNGGCATTGGGGACGCNGCGTACTTTGGTCCNGAAGCGGAGTTCTTCATTTTCGATTCTGTCCGTTGGTCTAATGACATCAGCGGAGCNGCGTACGAAATTGAATCGAAAGAAGCGGCCTGGAGTTCCGATCGTGANTATGAGGAAGGCAATATTGGGCACCGCCCTGGCGTAAAAGGGGGTTATTTCCCGGTTCCNCCGGTCGACGCGATGCAGGATGTGCGCTCCGCCATGTGTCTTGCCATGGCAGACATGGGGTTGCAGGTTGAGGTTCATCACCATGAAGTGGGCACTGCCGGTCAAGGCGAGATTGGCACACGGTTTGACACATTGGTCGCCAAAGCCGATCAGCTACAGGTCTACAAGTACTGTGTCCATAACGTGGCGCATGCTCACGGTTTGACAGCGACGTTCATGCCGAAGCCGCTGGTTGGCGATAACGGGAGTGGAATGCACGTCCATCAGTCGATTTTTAATGGCGACAATAATGTTTTTTCCGGCGAAGAGTACGGTGGGCTAAGCGAGGCCGCGCTTTACTATATCGGCGGAATTTTTAAGCATGCTCGAGCCCTGAATGCGTTTACCAATGCGACGACCAACAGTTACAAACGGTTGGTGCCTGGGTTTGAGGCGCCCGTGTTGCTGGCTTACTCGGCACGCAACCGGTCAGCATCGTGCAGGATACCGTACGTAACTAACCCGAAGGCCCGCCGCGTCGAAATTCGCTTTCCCGATTCCTCCGGCAACCCGTATCTGACGTTTACTGCGATGATGATGGCAGGCCTTGATGGCATTCAGAACAAGATTCATCCCGGAGGCCCCATGGAGAAGGATCTTTACGACCTGCCTCCGGAAGAAGAGAAAAATATAGCGACGGTCGCCCACTCGCTGGATTTGGCACTGGATGCGCTTGATGCAGACCGCGATTTTCTAAAAGCCGGNGGCGTGATGGGNGATGACATGATCGACGCCTATATTGCGCTGAAGACTGAGGAGGTCCAGCGGTTACGGCTGGCGACGCATCCGGTCGAGTTTGAGATGTACTACAGCGTTTAATCGGTGCTGGTTAATGCGGGTTTTCGGGGAATAGTGTCGCTGGCCCCATATGCACCATAATGGTGCATATGGGGCCGACGATCAGACCAATGGAGACTGCTTTCGATGGCCTNGCGACGGCTTGTTTGTTTGCTGATATCGACGGCCGATGCCAGCACCTGAATTTGGCAGCCCAGAACCTGTTGTCGCTGAGCGGCAGACGCGCCAGGGGGCAGGCGTTAGCGCGGNTACTGCCGCACGATGCGTTACCCGCAGCGGTCGAGCGTGCCTGGAGCGGCCAGTCGATTACGCTGCGCGAACTTTCNATTGACCGAATGATAGATCTACCACCGCTGATGATCGATTGCACGATATCACCGTTCAGCGCTGAGGCATCATCTGCGCTGGTCGTGTTGGAGATGACGCCAACTGAGCCGTCTTTTCGAATGGTGGGCGATGCGCCGTTCGAGGCAGTCAGCGCGATGGCAGCGGGCTTAGCCCATGAGATCAAGAATCCGCTTGGCGGGTTGCGGGGTGCGGCACAGCTGTTGGAGCGCGANCTGCCGCGCGCCGAACTTCGTGAATACACGCAGGTGATTATTCGCGAAGCAGACCGGCTCGGGCGTTTGGTNGAGCGNATGACAGGGTCACGGCAACCCTTGATGCGCGGACCATTCAACATTCATCGAGTGTTGGAACACGTGCGACGACTGGTTGCGGCAGAAGCGCCCATCGATGTGGAGATTTGTTGCGACTACGACCCCAGTATTCCCGAGTTGAGTGGTGACGAGGAGCAACTGGTCCAGGCTTATCTGAACATTGTTCGCAATGCAGCACAGGCTGTGGTTGGCGGTGGAATCATCACGCTGCGCACGCGTGTGCGGCGCCAGTTCACACTGCGTGCACGCCGCCACAGGCAAGTCCTCGAAACCACGGTTGAGGACACTGGGCCGGGCATCGAACCTGCGTTGAGCGCGCGCATCTTTTTACCGATGGTGAGCAGTCGAGCCGATGGCACAGGCCTTGGCCTGACCATTGCTCGTGAAATCATTGACCGGCACGGTGGTGCAATCGATTGTGACAGTGTTGCCGGTTGTACCCGTTTCAACATCTATTTGCCCATGGCGGAACAATGACAGTTACAACCGGGAAAATCTGGATTGTTGATGATGACCAATCGATCCGCTGGGTGTTGGACAAAGCACTGAGCGGTGCTGGGTTTGAGACCACGCTGTTCGGTTGTGCCGAGGAGGTGCTGGGGCGTGTAGAGACAGAGCGTCCGGATGTGATCCTGGCAGATATCAGAATGCCAGGGCAAAGTGGGGTCGAACTATTGCAGACATTGGGACAGGTCCATAAAGGTCTGCCGGTTATCCTCATGACGGCCTATGGGGATCTTGATAGTGCTGTTTCTGCATATCGAGAAGGGGCGTTTGAATACCTCCCCAAACCGTTTGATGTTGATGATGCGGTGTCATTGGTGCGGCGTGCGCTTAACCGTAACTCAGAAGTGATTAGCACTGGGCCGACGATTCGTTCCAATATCGTGGGTGAAGCGGCATCGATGCAGGCGGTGTTTAGGATTGTCGGACGCTTATCTCGTTCCAGTATGAGCGTTCTCATTTGCGGTGAATCGGGTACCGGCAAGGAGTTACTGGCGCGGGCGATTTACGACAACAGTCCGCGGGTAGGGGGTCCGTTTATTGCGCTCAACTCCGCGTCCATACCCGTTGAGCTCCTGGAATCAGAACTTTTCGGACACGAACGAGGGGCTTTCACGGGTGCTGATGCCCGGCGTCACGGTCGATTTGAGCAAGCTGATGGCGGGACGTTATTTCTCGACGAAATAGGTGACATGCCGGTGGATTTGCAAACGCGCCTTTTGCGGGTGCTGGCCGATGGAAGTTTCTACCGTGTCGGCGGTCACCAGCCGCTGCGCGTGGATGTGCGTATTATTGCGGCGACACATCAGGATCTTGAGGCGCGNGTCGCTGAGGGNTCGTTCCGCGAGGATCTGTACCACCGACTTAATGTGATTGCGATTGCGTTGCCACCGNTGCGTGACCGACCGGNGGATGTGCCNGCGCTGGCACGGCAGTTTCTGGANGTTGCTGCCCACCAGCTTGAAGTAGAGCCCAAGGCGTTGTCGAGCGCTGCGTTGGACAACTTAATGCAAAGACAATGGCCAGGGAATGTGCGTGAACTCGAAAACTTGTGCCAACGTCTGACGGTGATGGCACCTGGGCGGGTCATCGATGTCGCCGACCTGTTGCCAGAGGCGCCTAGTGGCAAGCCATTGGAGAAAGGATTAACGGCAAACAATTGGCAGCTCGCTTTAGCACAAGTTGTTACGCGAAAAATAACCGATGGCCAGCAACACCTATTGGAAGAGCTTGGCCCACAGTTTGAACGGGTGCTTCTCAGCACGGCATTAACCATGACTCAGGGGCGAAAACAACGCGCTGCCCAACTGCTAGGTTGGGGGAGAAATACGTTAACGCGTAAACTGAAACTGCTGAATCTGGATTAGGCTAGCGATCACAGAACCGATGACGATGGCCAATGAGGAAACGCTGATTCTGTACCTGCGCAACGGCTGTGGTTACTGTTATTACGTTCAGGACGCGATCAGAAAACTGGGGTTGACGGTGGAAGAACGCAACATATGGGAAGACCCCGCGTTCGAGGAGGAACTCATGTCGGTAACAGGAAGGCGGGTGGTTCCGGTTCTTCGAGCCATTGATAATGAGGGGGCTTCGCGCTGGATACCGGAATCACGCGACATCATCGAGTATTTGGTTAGTCACCACTCGGCCGCTTGAATTACCCAATCACGGGTTTGTTAAACCCTGCCACGGTTGTTCGCCATCTCAAGCGACGGGATAAGATTCTCGGCGGCATTCTCCGTGAGACCGACCAGTGTCCGCTGTTTGACCAACGTGCATTAAGTGAGGAAGCGCTTTTTCAGCGCTTAGCGCGATCGATTGTTGGACAGCAATTGTCAACACGCGCAGCCAGCACTATCTGGGGCCGCGTTGTTGCGCCGGCCAGGGGCCGTGGGGGATTGCGTAGACGAATTCTCGACTTGACCGAGGGGCAGGCCGCTAAGGCCGGTTTGTCCAGACAGAAGAGCGCTTATCTGAAGGCATTGGCTGCTGGACATCGCGATCGACAGATTCGGTTGTCTAGTCTCAGAAATGAGTCAGATGAGGTGGTGATCGAGCGCCTATCCGAGCTGCGCGGTATTGGTCGGTGGACCAGTGAAATGTTTCTTATTTCGTGTCTTAAACGGTTGGATGTCTTCTCTGTCGGTGACGCCGGCCTGCGGCGGGCAATGCGGTACCTATACCAGTTGCATGACCCCAGTGATGCTGATCTTGTCGCTCTGGCCGAGCACTGGCGACCTTACCGGTCGGTGGCGTCATGGCACCTGTGGCGCGCGCTCGACAACCATTGGATCGAATAGCTCCACTTCGAGCACTTTCTAGCCAACAAACTTCCAGTAAGTATCCTTCTTACTAACCAAACCATTCTTAAACTCCCACAGGTCACAGCCGAGGTATTCAAAAGGGTGACCGTTTTGGGGAGTTCCGCGAACAACCCATTCTGACAGGGCCTTGGTGTCGTCGCATATCCAATGCCGCATCTCTTCCCAGCGCATATCAGGAATCTCGTGATAACGAGCCCGCAATACATCGCCAATTTCCTTTTTGCCAATGCATTTCTGGCCCTCGGGCGCATGCGGCCCGCGCGCCATTAACCAGATACAGTCAGTGGTAAAAGTAGACAAGATGGCATCGACGTCGTGTTGGTTAAAGCCGTCTTGAATTTCATCTAGGTACTCTATCGAGATGGGTCGCGGCATGGTGGTCTCCAATGGGGGCTAAGGCGTTAAACGCTGTTGCTGGGATAATGAGGTTAACGGCACAGTGGCGTCTACTTCGGTAGAGAAGTATGAGTAAGCGAGAGACCGGCCGACCAGAGTTATCGGTTAGCAAGTGCCCATACANTTTNCTGTACTGATTNAGCTGCAATATCCGAGGGCANTCTTGNGTTGCAATGCACAGGCTCTGTGTTGTGCTGGACAAGGGCTTTGTTTCAGCTGCAGACTCGTTGTCTTCGCGAAGGCGCTTTGTGATGGGAGGAGATAAAAGTGCACCATATACCGATTTTGAGTCGACGGCGTCTTCAGGCNGAGGTNATACAGCCGATCTACGACGAGATGGTGAANCGGNTGGGNGAAGATGAGGCACAGTCGATTCTGGACACCGCCATACGACAGGCAGCAATTGCCGAAGGGGCCAACCTCGCGAGCCAAGCTCCTGATGGCGAAACCAGCATGAAGTCATTTATTGACTGCTTTGAGCTTTGGACCCGCGGCGGTGCCTTAGAAGTTGAAGTGCATCAGGCTACCGATGAGCGTTTCGAGTTCGATGTCACTCGGTGCCGTTATNCGGAAACATACCAAGAAATGGGGCTGGGCCATATTGGCCAACTCCTATCATGCAACCGAGACGAGTGTTTCTGCGAGGGATATGACCCTAAGATCAAACTGGAACGTAAGCAGACCATCATGGCCGGGGATGCGCGATGTACTTTTCGTTACCGCTACGAAAGTGAAAACAATTAATTGCCCAAAACGAGGGTGGTGACTGACATCGAATGCATTGAATTAGACGTCGATCAAGGCGGTCATAATGTCGTCAGCGATGTCGTTAACGGCACGAAGCGGCGTTAAGGCACGTAATGCTNGGTTATAGTCCAAGAAGTCATCGGGGCTTTCGTATACTTGCCGAAGCACCCGCTCNAAGTCCTGCAGATCGCGGATAACGTTGGGACTGTGAGTGTCTAACAAGTACTTTTGATTCTGGTACTGGTGAACAAATTTCCGCAGATGAAGCGGATGACGTACAGACACGCCGTAATCGTAACCCCGCATATCAAGGACAAGTGTTGGTGTGTCTAGATAAGAAGCTTCAAGCCCAACGGTGGAACCGTTATGAACGACAGCAACAGCGCTATGAATTTTGTCGAGTTTTTTCCGCAATTCATTTTCCGCCATCAGTACACCGCTTTTCGTTTTTCCAAAATNCGAGTCGACGACGATACCGGGTGTNNCCGCNAGTACATCATATAAATCAATNCGTTTCTGNAAGGGGTAAAGACGAACNACCAACTTAAGGTGGGGACTGATGTTTGATAAAGTCTGAGCCAATGTCCTCGCAATGTTTGTTTCCTGTTCCACCATCAAGGGTTCGTAAGTGGCTAACATATAGTAGTAATAGTCAAAGTCATAAGGGGTTGTAAGCTCTGTATCAGGCGACTCTAAATAACGCTTGATGTACGCAAATTGACTCGCCCCGACCGTCTGGACTCTTGACGGTGGGATGTCTTGTAAGGTGACCACATCGTTTTTCATCGATGAGTTCCACACCAAGTATCGGTCGACATACTTTGAGAAGGTTGCCTGTTTGCACGGATGATCCCAGCTGTAGACGTAGGCAACGATAGGTTTTTTGGCCCGGATAATTTGGGTCAGTAGTATTTCAGATGGCAATTCGGTGAAATAGAAGAAGACATCAATGTCTTCAATCTTGACTGGAAAATAAATCTTTAGTCGTTTCAAGAAGAAATCAAAGGAGATGAAGTTCGGTCGCAAGAACCGGAGATAAGCAACTAATCGAAGGATAGCTCGTTGCCATCCTGAATCTCTTTCTGCCTTGAACAGGGCCATGATCAGGTAATTGAAGCGAGATTTCGGAATCTGCCCGAAAATTGAGAACAACCAATACCAAAGAGAGTTAGAAGCACTTCGCTGCGGGTTGTCTGCCGAGCGAATTTCAAACCCCCACTGCCTGAGGCCATCGGTGGCGGCCCCTGTTACGAAAAGACAGACCTCAGCTTTACTCCGAAGNTGTTCGACAATCTGGNTCATGTCGAGAAACTGAGGCTTTCGGGGTATTACAAGGCCGATTCTTGTCATTCAGGTTCTCAGTGAAGTCGCAATACAGATAGATTTGCATCGCTGGTGTACCTGCTCAACGGCAAACGAACCAGTAAAGCGTTGGCTGTCAATCCATAGAATGCGAAATGTTGATGACTGGCCGTAGCGCTTAGTGCCTGAGCGCGCGAGGAAAAGTTGGGGCCGATTCCGTTTGTGGATGTGGTCCGTTGAGTGCTTCGATGGCCTTAAGAATGACGCTTTCAAATAGGTTGATTGCCCAAAAATATAGGGCCAGTCGCGTCATAGCGCTGACGAGACATGACTATATCAGGCTGTTTGGTTACAACAATCAGGAAATTACCGAAGATCCAAAAAATCCCGCAGTAAAACACCGGGGCAGCCGGCGGCTGACAGCGGGCCCGTTGCATTGACCACCCGTTGGCCGTTGACCCAGACACCATGCAGGCCGACCGCAGGGGTGTCCACGCGCGTATTGCCCCCTGGCAGATCGCTAACGCGGCGCCTTGGGCCGCGGCCAACTCGATTGCGATCAAANAATATCAGGTCTGCGTAATAGCCAGGGAGAAGGCGCCCGCGATGTTTGATGCGGCAAATGTCAGCTGGCCGACTAGTGACGAGNTGCACTGCTTGCTCAAGGGTCATATCACTNCGGTCGCGCGCCCAGTGTCCGAACAGATGTAGACCAAATCCGGCGTCGCAAAGAAAGGACAGGTGGGCGCCCGCGTCCGATAACGTGATAACGGCATTCGGGTGATTGAGCAGGGTCTTAACCCTGTCTTCTTGCGTATTGAACAGTTTACAGTCGAACATTGCATCCATCTCGCCATCTAGGGCGAAATCGAGCAGCCAGTCAAAGGGNTCTTGGCCTGCTACAGTAGCGAGGTGACCAATGTTTTGTTGGACCAGCTCCTGGTGGCGGGGATCTGCTACGCTCATGATGGTCAGGTGGTCAAACTGGTGGTAGGAAAATCGATTGGGCACCCCCTTAGTNTTTGCCTCGGTCTTGATGGCCTGTCGAAAAGAGGGGTCGCGAAGAATACGTTCGTACTCTGACTGGTCCTTAGCTTCAATGGCGGGTCGCCACGCGAGAAAAGCTTCGAGTGGATAAGGGTGTCGAATCGTAAACTCCATTCCCAGCGGAAAACATCCGACCTGGCCCCACAGTTCTCGACCCCGGCTACGAGCGGTTTCAATCTCGCTGAACTCNCGA
This sequence comes from Acidiferrobacteraceae bacterium, assembly GCA_002714255.1. Lineage (GTDB taxonomy): Bacteria > Pseudomonadota > Gammaproteobacteria > Arenicellales > UBA868 > UBA11791. The sequence goes on along the minus strand of PAWW01000030.1, from coordinate 1,568 downwards.
AACACTCGTTCGGGATCGTTAGGGTCAACGAACATAGCGGCGATCATGATAGGCCGCCCATTGTTTGCAGCAACTTNTTCAAGAAACGGAACCGTCGTTGTCATGCCTTTCGTTAGCATAAATACTCCCTTACCGGCCTCGCCGAGCGCGCCGGTTAACTGGAGTATTTCGTGTTCATCAGCAAGACGTGAGGGCATCGGAATGCCGTTCTCCCCGTTATGTTGCTCGAGGGTCGAGGTGGCAAAGCCGACTGCGCCGGCGGCCATGGCCTCGAGCAGTAGCACCTTCATCTCGGCGACTTCCTTGGGAGTCGCTGCTCGGCTTGATGCTTCTTCACCCAACACCCAGGTACGAAGCGANGAGTGGCCGCAGTACGAGGCCACGTTGGGCACCATGCCCTTTTGTTCTAACAGATCCAGATATTGAGGATAGGATTCAAACGCCCAATCAACGCCCGCCCGCAAAGCGTCCAGAGACATNCCTTCCACATGGGTCAGGTTTCGCAACGTGAGGTCGCGATGTTCGGGTTTNCATGGTGCAATCGTGAACCCACAGTTGCCAATCAATACGGTGGTTACCCCAAGAGATGTCGAGGGAGTTGCNAAGGAGTCCCATGTCAATTGCGCGTCGTAGTGCGTGTGAAGATCAATAATGCCTGGTGCCAAGGTCATGCCATTGGCATGCACTTCTTTCCGGCTTGAACCCAATGCTTTGCCAATGGAAGTAATACGGTTGTCATCAATTGNGATATCGCCGTGCTGGGCAGGCGCACCCGTCCCATCAATAATCTCGGCGTTTCGAATAATCAAATCGTGCATGAGTCGTGGCTTCGGCGAGGTGGAATGATTAGCCTTTCAGTCGATCACTCACTGTAGTTNGATTGCAAGGCTTGTACAAGAAAAACAACGGTGGTATCAACAGTGTTGATAATATCGAGCNTGGTTCACTAGATCAGAAAGACCGATGAACACCAATCGAATTGAGCGTACCGCAAGGCATTTTCATACTGCGCACCGTGACGGTAAGCGGTATGAGGGCGCGCCCGTTGAATACCGCCCGAAGAATCTTGAGGAGGCCTATGCNGCGCAGGACCGGTTTCTTGAATTGTCCTCGACTGGTTCGCCATCAGTCGCGGGTTACAAAATAGCGGTCACGAGCCAGGTCATCCAACAGCTGGTTGGCTTGGCGCACCCGTGTCTAGGCACAATACGGGGCGCCTCGGTGCATGCGTCGCCCGCCCGTCTGGCCGAGTCCGGGTTTCACCATGTAGCGGTCGAATGCGAAATTGCGTTCACACTAAAAAATCACCTGGTGCCCATCCGCGGTGAACAGGATCGAGAATCAGTAAGAGCACTGATCGAAAGCTGTCATTCGGCGTTCGAACTCATTGAAGATCGGTATGCGGATTATTCAACGATGGATGCGTTATCGCTGATTGCGGATAATTGCTGGTGCGGTGGGGTGGTATTGGGACCGGCGATGACTGATTGGCAAACATTGGCGCTGGATCAGTTGACCGGGACACTTGAAATCAACGGTAAAAAGGTTGGGGAGGGGGTCACTCGGGA
>PAWW01000029.1 GCA_002714255.1 Acidiferrobacteraceae bacterium | reverse complement strand
CTCCGCCAAACATATGGGCATATTCATTGGATTTAAAATCGGAGAGGCGGACAATCACAGGTTGCGGTGCGAATGCCGCGGTGATGGTTGATACCCCTTCTGCAAGTTTGCGGACAAAAAACTCAACGGGGTTCGAGTAGCCAGCGGCTACTCGTTTGATTTCTTTTTGCAGGGTTTGGGGCATGGTGTCGTATTCGAGTATTGCCCGTGGATGAACGCCGATCGTGTTGTTGATGATAAATTCAAGGCGGGCCAGGCCCACCCCTGCATGGGGCAGATTCTGAAATGCGAATGCCCGTTCTGGGTTACCAATATTCATACTGATCTTGAACGGCAGGGTCGGCATTTCCGCAAGGTTAATCACCTCGACATCGAAGTCCTGCCGGCCCTCGTAGATAAACCCCGTGTCACCTTCAGCGCACGATACGGTGACATCGGTGCCGTCGGTCAGTTGTGCAGTGGCATCGCCGCAGCCCACCACGGCTGGGACACCGAGTTCGCGGGCGATGATTGCTGCGTGGCAGGTGCGCCCACCTCGATTGGTGACGATCGCTGCAGCGCGTTTCATGACCGGTTCCCAGTCCGGGTCGGTCATGTCAGCCACCAGGACATCGCCAGCTTGCACTTGTCCTAATTCTTTAACGGACTCAATCACACGGCAGACACCGGCACCGATGCGGTTGCCGATGCTGCGGCCGGTAGCGAGAACGGTGTTCTTGCTTCTCAGTCGATAGCGCTCAATGACCTGACTTGATCGGGCACTTANCACCGTTTCAGGGCGCGCCTGCAAAATAAAGAGTTCACCGNTCTCTCCATCTTTGGCCCANTCCACATCCATGGGTTGCCCATAGTGTTTTTCTATGGTGACCGCCATCTCGGCCAGTGCCCTGATATCTTNATCCGCCAGCGAAAAACGCCCTCGTTCGGCTGGAGTTGTATCGACGATCTGAGTGGTGGCCAGNTTGCCGGCATCGGCATAGACCATCTTGATGGCTTTCTCACCGAGGTGGCGGCGCAAAATNGCGGCTTGCCCGGTCGTTAGGGAAGGCTTGTAAACATAGAATTCATCCGGGTTCACGGCGCCCTGAACGATACATTCCCCAAGCCCATACGAAGCGGTGATAAAGACGACATCATTGAAGCCAGATTCAGTGTCGAGGGTAAAGAGCACGCCGCTTGATCCGGTATCACTACGAACCATATGTTGCACACCAGCTGATATCGCGATATCGACTTCCGCAAATCCCTGATGATGACGATACGCAATAGCGCGATCGTTGTAGAGAGAGGCAAAGACCTTNCGTATCGATTCGAGTACGTTGTCAATGCCGCGGACATTGAGATAGGTTTCCTGNTGGCCCGCAAAGGAGGCCTGTGGAAGATCTTCAGCGGTTGCAGAGGAACGCACCGCAACGGGGAGTGAATCGCTGTTGCCTAGCCCTGTGTACGCGTCGCGCACGGCCTGTTCGAGCGTTCGTGGAAGGTCGAGTTGCATGATCCACGATCGAATCTCTCTCCCGGCACTACCTAGCTGACGGATGTTGTCGACATCAATGCCGGCCAGGCGCCCTGCAATTCGCTTTTTAAGATCGTCCTGTGTAAGGTGCGCGCGATAGGCATCAGCGGTAGTGGCAAAGCCACCTGGTACTTGGATCGATGCGCTCGAGAGTCGACTTAGCATCTCCCCGAGAGATGCATTCTTGCCGCCGACATGGGCGATGTCGCGTTGGCTCACTTGATGGAGCCCGATGACGGGTTCTTTCACTGAATGACTATTCCTCGGACAATCCAACATTAATAGGCACAATAATGTTTACGCTCAAGACGTTGGTTTTGCAAACTACAGGAGCACAACGCAGTGCCTAGTAGAACGGTTTTTGTTGTGTCAGATCGCACCGGAATTACCGCCGAACTGCTGAGCCACAGTTTGCTCAGCCAGTTTCCTGGTGTCGAGTTTAACCAGATAACCCTGCCGTTCATCGACGACGATGATAAAGTGGTGAAGGCGATCAGACAAATCGATCAGGTGGCTGACAGTGAAGAGCGTCGCCCTTTAGTGTTTGCGACCTTCGTTAATCGTCAGTACCTTAAGCGATTGATGACTGCAAAGGCCAAGGTATTTGACTTTTTTGGTACCTTTGTGGGGCCGCTCGAAGCGGAGCTCGGTTCTCCGCCTGCCTGGCGTATTGGTCAGGCTCACGGGATCGGCGACAAAGTACGTTACGCGTCAAGAATCAGTGCGGTGCACTATGCCATGGAGAGTGATGATGGCGTTAATGTGGTGGACTATCCTCGGGCTGATTTGATCCTGGTCGGTGTTTCGAGAAGTGGAAAGACGCCGACTTCACTCTATTTAGCGATGCACTTTGGGCTTTATTGTGCAAACTATCCGTTGACCGAGGATGATTTTGAGCGCGACGAACTCCCGAACGTCTTACAACCCCATCGGCAACGGGTCTGTGGACTCACCATCGATGCAACGCGTTTGCAGCAGATTCGTGGCGAGCGTCGTGCAGACAGTCACTATGCTTCTCTTCGTCAATGTCGATATGAAATCGAGAATGCCGAGTCACTTTTCCGGAATAGCAATGTTCCGTACTTCAATACTACTTTGATCTCGATTGAAGAAATTGCAACCACTATTATTTTCAAGCTAGGCATTCGGCGGGAGATGCTGGGTTGAGCGGAGGTGACATGGACGTCGCCAGGGGACTGCCGCGTGTCGGATTCGTCAGGCTGGAATGCCCCAAAGCATTAGTCGACTCGAAAGGTATTCTCGGTCGTCTTCGCGCGAAGGGTTACGATATATCCGACAGCTTTGATGGTGCCGACCTGGTCATTGTCAACACTTGTGGTTTCATCGAGCCGGCGGTTGAAGAATCGTTGGGTGCGATTGAAGAAGCTTTGGCCGAGAATGGTAATGTGATTGTTACCGTGTGTCTTGGCACGAAAGCACATGATCTTCGTCAACGCTTTCCTCGCCTGCTCGCGGTTACTGACCCCCATGTTCCAGATGACGTGATGCAAGCAGTCCATCGCGCGTTGCCTTCGGTTCACGAGCCGTTTGAGTCGCTCCGTCCAGCCGGCGGAATCAAGTTGACATCGCGTCATTACGCCTATATCAAGATTGCTGAAGGCTGTAACCATCGCTGCACTTTCTGCATTATTCATTCACTACGAGGTCGCTTGGTGTCTCGGCCTATTGCTGATGTGCTGCGAGAGACCGATGCCTTGGTCAGTGCCAGCGAATCACCAGAGATCGATGGTGTCGTGAGATTAACCAACCCAGGCGCATTACCGATTGATGACTGGGCTCGAGTTCGCATCACCGACTCGGACAGTCATGATCTCACGGCGCGCGTTATTTGACCGCGTTGTCTCGAGAGCCTGATGCCGATATACGAGTTTTATTGCCCAGACTGTCACGCGATATACAGTTTCTTCTCGCGGCGGGTCAATGCGGATGCCAGGCCACCTTGCCCTCGCTGTACTTGTTTGGTCCTCGAGCGCCAGGTGTCCCTGTTTTCGGTGTCAAAAAACCGATCATCGCAGCACAACGATGGAATGGTTGGAACTGATGAGGATCGTTTGGAATCAGCGCTGATGTCGATGGCGGGAGACCTCGACAAGATTGACAATGACCCGAGCCAAGTGGCTAGTGCGATGCGCAAGTTGCTTGCCACTAGCGGCCTCAAAATGGGTGCCGGCATGGAAGATGCGATGGCTCGCGTTGAGGCTGGCGAAGACCCCGAGGTGATCGAAGCCGATCTGGGTGACGCGACAGANGAGATTGCNCTTTTATCTGCACGCCCTACTCAAGTGGCTGGAGTCATTCGGCGGCGGTATCTGCCGCCACGAGTTGACTCGAAGTTATACGAGTGGGTCGCGCCGGATTGATTTGTCCCTTTCGCTATAATTGGTGGCTTCCGCTGCCCCCGCTGCCCCCACTGCCCCGTTTGGTTTATGAACGAGTATGTTAAATCGGTGCGCCAACGACGCACCTTTGCCATTATTTCCCACCCGGATGCTGGCAAGACCACGCTAACGGAGAATTTTCTCCAGTCAGGCGGTGCGATACAACTGGCGGGTACCGTGCGGGCTCGCAAGAGTGGGCGCTATGCGACCTCTGATTGGATGAAATTGGAACAGGAGCGGGGTATTTCGGTGACCTCTTCGGTCATGCAATTCATGTATGAGGGTCGNGTGGTCAATCTGCTGGATACGCCGGGCCACGAGGACTTTTCTGAGGATACTTACCGGACACTGACGGCCGTTGATTCGGCGCTGATGGTCATCGATGTTGCCAAGGGAGTGGAGCAACGCACGGTCAAACTGATGGAGGTTTGCCGTCTGCGGAGTACGCCGATTATGACATTCATTAATAAGCTTGATCGTGAAGGTCGTGATCCAATGGAGTTGCTTGATGAAGTCGAGTCAGTGCTTAAGATTGATTGTGCCCCCATGACTTGGCCGATTGGGACAGGCAGGCGTTTTCGGGGTATTTATCATTTGCTCAATGACCGAATACAGTTATTTGAGCGCAAGGGTGGAGAATGGTTGTCAGCTGCCAGGTTGATCAACGGTTTATCGAGCGCTGAATTAGATGAGGCCATTGGGACAGATGCTGATCTATTGCGTGAAGAAGTTGAGTTGGTTCGCGGGGCCAGCCATGCTTTCGATGCCNAGCTGTATCTGCGCGGATTGTTAACGCCTGTGTTTTTCGGTTCTGCATTGAATGGCGAAGGGACGCCCGAATTGATGGACGCGTTTGTGACGCACGCACCATCGCCCGTGCCACGTCACACCGATGCGCGCGTGGTCGATAGCGAGGAACAGAAATTTACCGGATTCGTGTTTAAGATCCAGGCCAACATGGATCCGGCTCACCATGATCGCATTGCATTCTTGAGAATTACCTCTGGTCGTTTTTCCAGGGGNATGCGGGTTTATCATGTCCGTAGCGGACGAAATATACAGTTGAACAATGCGGTCACATTCATGGCCTCGCGCCGGGAAGCCGTTGGTGATGCGGTGGCCGGCGATATCATTGGTTTACACAACCATGGCACGATTCAGATCGGTGACACCTTCAGTGAAGGTGAAACGCTCAGGTTTACCGGCATACCTAACTTTGCGCCCGAGTTGTTCCGCCGTGTGCGTTTGGCGGACCCGCTACGTTCAAAGGCGTTGCATAAAGGCCTGGATCAATTGAGCGAGGAAGGCGCGACTCAGGTATTTCGCCCGCTTGAGGGGAATGATGTCGTTCTTGGTGCCGTGGGTGTGCTGCAGTTTGATGTTGCCGNGCACCGTCTTCGTCACGAGTATGGCGTGGACTGCACATTTGAAGCGGTGGCGGTGGCGACAGCCCGCTGGGTGATTTGCGATGACTCGGTTGTACTGAGGGAGTTCACACGCCGTGCCAGCGCATACCTGGCGCTGGACGGCGGCGGTGCGTTGACCTATATCGCCCCTAATCAGGCCAATCTGCGGTTGGTCGCCGAGCGATGGCCGCGCATTAAGTTTTCTGAAACTAAAGAAATATAGAATATTTCAATATAAGTGTAGACCTATATTAGTATTAAAGTAAATTATATATAAATTCTTAAGGTGATTGACCTAACAGATCGACCCACTTATCCTGTTAGTTGATATATGAGAAGCAAGGGATGGGGTTTTAGTGGAGTCGTTAGGTGACTAAAGCCGACGTTGAATACACCTTGCACAGTGCAAGGTGTAACGTAGACAGTTCATAATTGGCCGTCGTAAGATAGGCTAAGCATTATAGAGTTTGGCGGTTGTCGCAGCGGTAGGCCACCTGGGTCATATCGTGTGGTGACTGAACAAGCCGGTGTGTGATGGATACCAATGGAGGGCTTGTCCGCCCCAGGCGGCAGTCTGAGAGTGAAGCGTGTTCCCCAAATGAGCGGAGGGCTGGCGCTCTGTTTTGCGACAGTGCTGATCGGCGCCTTCTATCTCAACGTTACCCCGCAAGGGGGGGTAACGTCAGGTGCGGCTGTGCCCATGCTATCGGGGTCGGTATTAGGAGAACCCCAGCCAGTTCGAGCGGTCGAGGGGCCGCGTCCTGTGCCAAGCACGAGCACTACCTCACCATTGACCTTGGCTGAGGCACAGCTACAGCCACAGGTGCTGTCTCCAGCCAGTCATACAGATACTCGTCTGCGGGGTATGGAGGTCGGTCCCTGGTTACTAGCCCAGGGCACACGCTCGTCCGTGCGCGAAGTCGGTGCATCGATNCCTTCGCGCCACGCACGCCGCCATCATGAACTTCGCTGTTTGGCTATGAACATCTATTTTGAAGCGCGTGGCGAATCTCGCCGAGGGCAACTTGCTGTTGCGTCGGTGACCTTAAATCGCAAGCGTAGCCGTCATTATCCGGACAGCATCTGTGCCGTGGTTTGGCAGTCGCGGCAGTTCAGTTGGACCAATCAATCAGTTTGGCATCGTCCGAGAAATGATCGGGCCTGGCGTTTCGCGATGAAACTGGCAAACAAGGTTTATCACAATAAGGTCAAACTGCCGGTGGTTAGCGCAACTCACTTTCATGCGCGTTACGTGGCCCCCGAGTGGTCTACTCAAATGAAACGCGTCGCCCGTATTGGCAAGCACCTGTTTTACGATTCCTGAGATTTCATCTTCCGCGCGAGACAATTCGCCTCCGCCCGTTGAGAAGTTGTGATTGACCTATTGCCTAGTTCCACGGCACACTGTTCTGTAGCTAACTGTCCATTCATGAAGGAACTAAAAGCCATGCGTTTTCCTGTGCTACTTGTTGTTGTCTTCTGCGTCGCTGGTTTGTTTTCCAGCACGGCGATGGCTGATGGCGAGACAATTTACAACAGCGGTTGTGTTGCCTGCCATGGAGCGGGTATCGCTGGTGCCCCGCGGGTTGGAGACAAGGCGGCATGGGCGCATCGTATTGCCCAAGGGACAAAAATCATGTACGAGCACGCTCTGAAGGGTTTCCAGGGGACGGCCGGTATCATGCCAGCGAAGGGGGGGTTTACTCACCTGAGCGATGAGCAAGTTAAGGCGGCGATTGACTTTATGATCAAGGCGTCTAAATAGNTCCTCTCGGCGGAGCGCGTCAATTGCCGCTCGGCATCAGGGTCGCGAGATCAGGGGCGCTGTTTTGCTAAGAAACACCTGCAGCGCGCGGTAAAGNCGNACCGGATCTTTACTACCCGTCAGTTCCCGAGGTGAATGCATTGCCAGTTGGGGAACACCGACATCCACTGTGCGGACGCCGAGTTCGGCGGCAGTGATCGGTCCGATCGTCGTACCGCAACTCATGTCGCTGCGAACCGCAATGGTCTGCACTGGTATATCGGCTTCACGGCACAGCGTTCGAAACACAGCCGCTGTCTCGCTGTTAGTCGCATAGCGCTGATTGGCGTTGATCTTAATGACCGGACCACCGTTAAGGTGCGGTCTATGCCCCGCATCATGTTTGTCAGGGTAATTGGGGTGGACTGCATGGGCGTTGTCGACTGAAATCAGCATGGATCGTTGTGTGATGCCGGTGAGGTCTTGATTAGGCCCCGCGAGTCGATTCAATACCGCATTCAAAAATGGCCCCTGGGCGCCACCGGCTGACAGACTGCCTACTTCTTCGTGGTCATAGCAGGCCAGCAAATTGGTCGGCTCGTTACCGACACCACTGACCAAAGCTTTCGTGCCGGCAAAACAACTCAGCAGGTTGTCCAATCGTGCCGCGGCAATGAAATCCTCGTTTAAACCGACAAGCGACGGTGCCTGTTGATCGTAGCAACACAGCTCGAAGTCAAGGATTTCAGCCCAGGGCACGTCGGGATATTCTTGTTGCGCCTGTTTGAGGAGCAAATCCCGAAGGGTTGTTTCCGGACTGCCAGTTGCCAGCATGAGGACCATTTCCTCCTGAGGATTGATCGTCCGGTTGCGGTTTGCCTCCCGATTCATATGGATTGCAAGGTTTGGCACGGTTGCGACAGGCCGTACAAAGTCAACCAGACCACTACGCAAAGTGCCATCGGCGAGCCGGCCGGTCACTCGCCCGGCAAGGGACAGATCGCGGTCGAACCACGGGGCAAGTAATGCGCCGCCATAGATTTCAGTGCTGAGTTGAAGACAGCCGTGTTGATAACGTTCGGGTACTGGCTTGACCTTCAGACAAGGGCTGTCGGTGTGTGCACCCATCATCCTGATTCCCTGCTCCTGCAGGGACCCGGATCCCAGACGAAATGCGATTAGCGACGTATCGTTGAGAGTGACGAACGCCGCTTCGTTTGGGGAGAGTTGCCAGGGGGCCTCAAGATCAAGCTGGTGAAACCCGGCCTCCGATAGCATAGCGGCGAGGTTCGACACCGCATGGTGGGGTGACGGTGATTTCGCCAGGAACGCCATGAGTTCATGGTTAAAGGATTCGGTTTGACTCAGCATTTGCTGGCACGCGGTTGGTTAGCGCCCTCAGGTAGCCATTGGGGTTGCGGTATCGCAGCCGCACCGAGGCCAACGAAGTCGAAAAGTTCGCGGTCAGCCAGTTGACTCGGGGCGATGCTGGTTAGACTCCGGAAAATATTGGCCGTTCGAGCGGGATGATCTTTTTCCCAATTAACCAGCATTTGCTTGATGACCTGNCGTTCAAGGTTNGATTGCGACCCGCATAGGTCACATGGAATCAAAGGAAATTGCAGGGCTTGTGCGTAGCGNGCAATGTCACGTTCACGGCAGTAGGCGAGGGGGCGGATCACAATATGCTGGCCGCTGTCATTCAGCAGTTTAGGTGGCATGGCTTTCAGTTTCGCGCCGTAAAACATATTCAGAAATAATGTCTCTACGATATCATCCAGATGGTGCCCCAAGGCAATCTTGGTCATGCCTTCTCGGCTAGCGATGTCGTATAGGGCACCGCGACGTAGTCGCGAGCAAAGACCACACATGGTCTTGCCTTCAGGGATCACGCGCTTTACGACGCTATAGGTATCACGGCTGACGATTCGGTAGTCGATGCCGGTGTTCGCAAGATANGTTTCCAGTTTNGCGGTGGGAAATCCAGGTTGGTTCTGGTCTAGATTGACNGCGAGTAGATCAAAANTGACGGGTGCACGTGAGCGAAGNCGCATGAGGATATCAAGCAGGGTAAAGGAGTCNTTNCCGCCAGAGACNCAGACCATGATTCGGTCACCTTCTTCAATCAGGTTGTAGTCCTCGATAGCGCGGCCCACGTTCCGTCGTAGCAGTTTCTCCAGTTTATGAGGTGCGCGATCGGGTTTTGTTGGCTTGGCGCGTGCGGGCAACTGGAGATCATTGCCACGCGTAACATCAAACGCTAAATTGTTCGTCATGAGTGGGTTGTTGGAACTACCGTTTCCTTGCTGATTGCCCTACTTTAACCGGAGTTGATCATTGGCCCGCATTCTCGTCGTTTTAGGCATGCTTGCCGGCTTCTTTGTGACGATTATTGTTGCTCTGCTGGTTGCGGTCCATTTCATTGACTGGAACGCGCAGCGCTCGTGGGTTGCAAACAGGTTGTCTGATGCGCTCGCGCGACCGGTCAGTATTGAACGCGGCCTTGATATTGCGCTTTTCCCCAGCCCTCATGTTGTGGTGCGTGATCTGATGGTCGGAACTTCGTTCGCCAATGCGGGTTTTGAATTGGCCAAGATTGGTCATGGTGAGTTGCGATTAGATTGGCCGCAATTGTTGGAAGGCAAACTTGAGTTTTCCTCAGTTCGTCTGAGTGAGGTAACCTTTAACGTCCCAGCAAGAGGTCAGCTTAGCCGGCTAAATTTCCTGCCTGTTCGGCAGATCGAACTTCATTCAGCCACGATCGTCTTGCCGAGTCAGGGACGACCCTCCTTGCTGATTTCACAAGGATTAATGTCATGGCCTGCCGGGGCGACACGCGGTGAGGTGAAACTGATGGGCATCGTGAGCGGGGAGCGCGTTATGGCATCGGGTTCTGTGGGGTGGCGCATGGACGGTAACGATGATCCCCTTGCCGTTGTCGATCTCAGTATCGGGGTAGCCGCGACCACCACTACGATCAACGGTGTGGTTGGATACAACAAGATGGATCTGGCGTTGCAATCGCAAACCCCAGCTTTCGAGCAACTGCTTGCGTGGTTCCAATGGGTACCGTCCGCGTCGATGCGTGCTCAGCTGGCGGGTTCGGCCAGATTAAAGGGGCGGTTAACCGGGCCATTGAGTGCGGGCCCGCGCTTAGAAATCAATGAGCTTGAAGTCCAGTTATCACAGGTNCGTGGGACATTCCAGGGCGACATATTTTTCAAAAGCGAGGAGCGTGACTGGTCGGCGGCACTGGAGATGGCGGCGAGCACTCAGGACATCAGTCAGCTCCCTGGTCACGGAGGCCTATGGGACCATCTTGCCGGTCCAGCCGCGTTGCAATCGATGGTTATGATCAATCCGCAGGACATTGCTTTATCGGATGCGATNTTTTCTGTAACGGGTGAACCGTTCAAGCTCAAGGCTGAGGGTCAGGTGACTCACCGATGGGACGGGTCGGCGACTGAAGGTGAGGTTAAGTTTTCGGCAACTACGCGTGCTGTTAGGCCCACGTTGGATGCACTGGGTTATTCTTTTCCGTTGTCGGGTAAGGGGCAGGCAGCAGGTCGCCTGAATCTTCACAAACGGGGTTTCTCCGTGACTGATCTCGTCATTCATGGGGCAGGGGATGGTTGGCGCGTCGACGGTGGGGGGCAGCTGGTACGCCAGGACCCGCAGGACGATGCGCAGTTGGCCATCACCCTGGAGGCCGAATTGCATGGTGCTTCGGTATTAAGCACTTTAGGTATACCGTTTGAGGAGAAGATCGATGTGGTTGCCCGCGGGCGGCTGTCAGGTTCGGCCAAGGCGCCACGCATTGATGACCTGGACTTGAAAGTAATCTCGAGGGCTTTCGATGCCACGGTGCACGGTCAAGTGTCGAGTCTATGGCCAAAACTCGAGAGTCAGTTGAATATCAAAGCGCAGGTCCCTGACCTGGGCTATTTTTCGAATGTGATCGGTGCGTTACCGAATGTATTGTCAGAACTTAAAGCGAGCGTACGGGCGCAGGTGACGACAAACGGTACGCTGATCTCCATCAATCAAGCTGAGGGAGACATTCGCGGACGCGGCTTACACGGCACCTTTACTGGGACGTTGCCGGACACTCAGGACTGGACCGGCGGCACAGTGGCGCTGACAGTCCAGGTGGATGATTTGTCGAGCTGGGGTCTTGGCGGGTCATCGCGACGGAATGGAGCCGATGCGGTTCGAGTGAAGGTCAATGCCGCCAACAGCGGTGACAGGCAACGTCCGTTGGCAATCTACGGGCAGGTGAGCGGGGAGGGTTGGAGCGCACAGATACGTTCAAAGATGGAGAGCCTGCAGGCAACAGCCGCCTATGAACTTGAACTGCGTATTGCCGCGGATGACCCCGATCAGCTGGTGGGCTTTTTTGCGCCTACGGTGACGCTGCCTGGACCCCTGGCCGCCAGAGTGTCGTTGCAAGGTCAATTCGATCAGTGGGAAACAAGCCAGGGCAGATTGGAGATTAGTGGTGATGGAGTGGAAGTTGTTTTGGATGGTTATTTATTAGCCATGGGAAAAAATGACCGACGGTTGGACATTGAGTTGAAAACCGATTCTTTTTCCAGNTTAGGGCNGNTGTTTGCGATGTCGTTACCCGATTCCGCNCCAGTCCGGTTGGTCGGGAGTGTCAAGGGAAGTGGCGCGGGAATCGTCATCGATTCGGCTCAGTTCGACGTCGGAACCAGTGATTTTCGTGGTTCGATTGAGTATGTCCGGTTCGACGATGCGGGTCGAAAACCCCGCATCAATGCACAACTGGTTTCAGAACATTTCGATCGTAAAGATTTCCAAACGGTAGCGACGCGCGCGAGCGCCCGAATGCCGCCCGAGAAATTTTTCAGCGACCGGCAGTTAGTGCTGGACTGGATAAGTGATAACGATATTCACCTCGATTACCGGGCCAACACCGCGGTTGTTGGTGAGCATCACATGAAGGATCTTGAGTTAACCGCGATCGTTGAAGACGGGAAACTCGTGCTCGATGAGATTCGAGCCGACATGCAAGGTGCTCAAATGAAGGTAACGCTGGAATTGGATGCCAGGCAACGACCCTATGACATTCATTACAGCTATCAACTCTTAGGTATGCAGGTNGCTAGGTGGCTAACAGAGAACAAGGTAATCCAACCATTGACCGGTGAAGTGGATATCGAAGTGAAACTGACGGGTAAAGGCAATTCAATACGCGAAGTGGTCTCCCATGCTGACGGTTATGCGGTCATGGTCATTCACAGGGCCAGGATTCCTCGCAAGGCACGTATCTTGTTGCCGACATCGGTGCTCATGTCAGTGCTGAGAACCATTAACCCGTTTGCCAAGGCGTCACCGGTGTACAACATCGAATGCGGCCTGATCGGTTTTCGTATTGACGATGGCAAGGCTTTTTCTGACCATACTTTGGCATTGAAAGCAAAAGAGGTAACGGTGTTGGCTGCCGGAACCATTGATCTAGCGACCGAAGAGATTGCAATCGCCATACGACCGAAGGCAAGAGAAGGGCTCGGTATTTCTACTGTTAGCCTGGCCGGTATCTATTATCGTTTGGGTGGCACGCTAGCAAAGCCAGTCGTCAAAGCTGCCTCTGAGCGAATACTCAAGACAGGCGTGACCCTGGGTGCTGCTTGGCTGTCGAGTGGGNTGACGGTANTGGCAAAGGGTTTNTTTGATCGNCTGGGGGATAAGGGGGATGTTTGCAAGAACGCGGCTCATCGCTTTGACACGTTGCTTGATGNCACGGCATTCACTTTAAAACCAACGGTCAATTGAATAGAGTCTGTTGGGGGGTTAGGATTCTGTGATGAAAGCGTTGCTGTTGATTGCCCGGCTATTGGGTGCGTTACGTGTGATGCTGGTAGTGAGTGTCTTTATCCTTATCGCATTGGCCCCACTGGTTGGCAGCGATGTNTTCTACTCTGGTTGGAAAATGGCACCAACACTGATTGCACCGGCGCTGGTCCCCATTTTTTTCTTTGTCATACTGTTTGATGTGTTGATGTGTTTCGTGTGCCGCATCGATAAACCCGCGATCGAGCGGCAACGGTTCGACTCGATTGTCCGTATCGAGCTTGTGCTGCTGGTCCTGATGGTAGCGCTCTGGGTGCCTGCGTTTTATCGTTTACTGGATACTGTTTGACGACTAGTTCGTTGATGGACTGGTGTCACGGCAAACCGCAAACACATGTCGAGCGGTCATGAGATCCAGGTGTCCACCACCGCCGTTTTTGAATAGCGTAATTTGATCACTGGCTGTGCGCCCGGCGGCGCCATGACAAAGTTGGTAGTGATCGGCGAGGACATCGTCTTCGGTGATCACGCCGCGTGCAATGGGAATCATCAATTCGCCGATTTCCCCGACTGTGGTTTGGCGNGAATCAACAAAGATTCGGGCGCGGCGGATCGCTTCGTCATCGGCTTCTCGCATGTCAGGGGTAAATGCGCCGACCAGATCCAGATGAGTGCCGGGCTGAAGCCAGGCGCCGTGAATCAGCGGCAGGGTAGCCATGGTTGCGCAACTGACAATGTCGGCTGCTGCGACAGCTTGTGCCAGGTCATCAACGGGCGCAGCGTCGATTTCAGCGGCGAGCGCTTGGACGAGAGCGTCTCGTCGGTCAGCGCTGCGATTCCAGATTTGCACACAATTGATNGACGGCCTGGCGGCGAGGTGGGCCCGCACCAGATGCGGTGCAAGGCCACCCGCTCCTACCATGAGCAATCGTCGGCAGTCGGGTCGTGACAACTTCATGGAGCCCAAACCCGAGTCCGCGGCAGTCTTCAGGTAGGTCAGTTCTGTTCCATCGATCGAGGCCAGAGGCAGGCCATTGTTTCCATCGAACAGAACGTAACCGCCCTGGACCACCGGCAAGTGGGAATTTCGGTTGCCTGGAAAAACGGAACCCATTTTTGTGCCGAGTGCCACGCCGCGTTGCCAAGCGGTGCGAACGATGAAGCGATCAGGATGTTCGCCTGTGCCGGGTTCGGTTAACAGACTGTCTTCAAGAACAGCGGGGTCTTCTCTATGCATGACCTCGAAGGCTTTGATGAGGTCTGGGTAATGGANGGCGGCGCGAATCTCCTCGCCNCTGATATGAAATTCAACTGATTGCGCAGGCATGGGGTTTCTCCAGTGTCGGTCGCGCGTGTTAAGTTTGTGGCTAAAGCATGTTCAATACACGAGGATCATTTCAATGGCTCTTCACTTTGATCAAAGCGTCTTCAAGCAGCGTTGTCAGCACTTACAGGCGGCGCTGAAACGTGAGCACCTTGAGGGAATTCTCCTCTTTAAGCAGGAGAGCATGTTCTATCTTACTGGCTATGACACCTTTGGGTTTTGTTTTTTCCAGTGTTTATTTGTAGCGGCCGATGGTCGCCAGGTTTTGCTGACCAGGGCACCTGATCTGCGTCAGGCACAGCACACTTCCACCTTGTCTGATATCAGGGTGTGGAAGGATGATAAAGGTGTTTCACCGGCAAGCCTATTGCGTGAGGTGCTGAGCGATTATGGTTGCCAAGGTCAGCGACTGGGTATTGAACTGGAGTCGTATGGCTTGACTGGGCGCAGTTGGGATAGTGTGCGGGAGGCGATGGCAGGCTTTTGCGAATTGTCCGATCACTCTGAAATGGTGGGTCGCCTGCGCATGATCAAGGATGAAGCGGAACTCAGTTACGTTGGGCGAGCCGCTGAACTGGCGGATGATGCGTTAGACGCTGCTATCGATGTAACGCNCAGCGGCGCNGATGAGGGAGTGATTTTGTCTCGAATGCAGGGGGTTGTCTTTGCTGGTGGGGGCGATTACCCAGGTAATGAGTTCATTATTGGTTCTGGCCCGGATGCTTTGCTCTGTCGTTATCACAGCGGTCGCAGGGTGCTCGATTCGTGTGATCAATTAACCCTGGAATTCGCTGGTGTCTATCGGCATTATCACGCTTGTTTGATGCGCACGATNGTCATTGGTGANCCCTCACCGCTGCAGATCGCCATGCATGGGGCTTGTGCTGAGGCCATGGCCGCGTGTGTCGATGTGGTGCGGCCGGGCCAGAACTTGGGGACGGTCTTTGATGCCCATGCCCGCATTCTCGATAAAGCCGGGTTTCGAGATCATCGTATGAATGCTTGTGGCTACAGTCTGGGTGCGACATTTACGCCNACATGGATGGACTACCCGATGTTTTACCACGGCAATTCAGAAGAGATTCAACCGGGCATGGTTCTATTTCTGCACATGATTTTGATGAACAGTAAAGACGCGACCGCGATGACTCTGGGACAGACAGTCAGGGTTGTTGATAGTGGCGCTGTACCGTTGAGTCGGCATCGTCTCGATCTGATTGTGCGAGCCTGAATCGGCCGATCGATTTCGGCCAGGTGGTCGGCACGGTTTGCAGCAAGACACTATTCCCACCGTAGGCCACTCGGCCTACAATGCCGCCGTCCGGCTCTCACTCTAAGCCGTTTGGGGCTTGCGTGAAGTCGGCAGTCACCAACTGGGNCGGAGTCATTATTATGCCGACGGAGTCTAGACGAATGGGTGGGCGGGCCAGCTCGTCACGTGCTTCGAAACACACCCGTGCCCGTTGATGAGCGACCGGTAAAGCCTGGGCAGCGAGGTGGACGTTACCAACCGCTCACAGAGATCGAGATTCAGCAGATTCATCATGCAGTGCTCGATGTATTGGCTGAGATTGGCTTGGCGAATGCTATTCCCAGTTGTATCGAAAGGGTGGTCGCGGCCGGTGGCAAATTATCGAGTGAAGGACGTCTATTATTTCCGCGTGCCTTGATCGAGGACATCATTGCTGGCGCGGCCAAAGACATCGTGTTGCACGGGCAGGATCCTCGCCACGACTTGTTNCTGTCGGATGGACGTTTCTATTTCGGGACCGCTGGTGCTGCCGTGCATATGGTTGACCTGGAAACACGAACCTACCGGGATTCGACGTTGGCCGATCTTTACAATGCAGCGCGCATTGTTGATGCAATGGAACACATCCATTTTTTCCAGCGACCCTTGGTGCCGAGGGACATCGAGGATCCGCGGGAAATGGACTTCAATACTTGTTACGCCTCGATCAAGGGCACTACCAAGCATGTGGGTACCAGTTTCGTTGAGCCGGATCATCTTGAGCAGGCGGTAGACATGCTGGAGCGCGTCGCAGGCAGTGAAAAAGCCTGGCGCGAAAGACCATTTGTCAGTTGCTCGTGTTGTTTCGTTGTGCCGCCGCTCACCTTCGCGGTGGATGCTTGTCGTGTACTCGAGGCGAGTGTACGCCGGGGCATGCCGATTTTGTTGCTGGCTGCCGGGCAGGCTGGCGCTACGAGTCCTGCGTCGCTTGCCGGTGCCGTGGTGCAGGAAGTTGCAGAGGTCCTCGCCGGCCTTGCTTACGTCAACNTATTAAAGCCGGGGCACCCAGCCATATTCGGGCCATGGCCGTTTGTCTCTGATCTTCGCACGGGAGCGATGAGTGGCGGCAGTGGTGAGCAGGCAGTGTTGATGGCGGCTTGCGGGCAAATGGGTCGCTTCTATGACTTGCCAACTGGCATTGCGGCGGGCATGGCAGACTCCAAGTTGCCCGATATCCAGTCTGGTTACGAGAAATCGTATACCAATACCTTGGCCGCACACAGTGGCACGAACTTGGTTTACGAATCTGCGGGNATGCACGCAAGTCTGCTGGGTTGTTGCCTTGAAAGTTATATTCTCGACAACGACATGCTGGGGGCGATCAATCGCACGGTTCGCGGTATTGAGGTGACTGAAGACAGTCTGTCGCTGTCGGTGATNCGCGATGTTTGTNTTGACGGGCCGGGACACTTTCTTGGCCATGATCAGACTCGGGAGTTAATGCAACGCGACTACGTCTANCCCGTGGTTGGTGATCGCAGCAGCCCCAAGGAGTGGAATGAGAATGGCCGTCCAGAGGCCTTGACTTTGGCGCGAGCGCAACTGGAAACGTTGTTGAGTTCGCACTGGCCAGATCATATCGATCCTGCCCTCGACGAAGCGATTCGATCTGACTTTCCGGTCCGTTTACCAATGGCTTCCCACTGAGGGCAATGGGGAATCCCGATGGGGTTACTCGCCTACGGTGAGAGGCGTGTAATGCCCCAGTCATTATTGACGCCACGCGTGTAGCGGAAGCGGTCGTGCAAGCGGTCCGGTCGGCTTTGCCAGAATTCGTAGGTCAGGGCATGGACTCGGTATCCGCCCCAGAACTGCGGTAGCGGCACGGCATCACTGGAAAATCGACGTTCAATGTCCTGCAGGGCNTCTTCTAGCTCTCGACGCGAGTCGACGGGGCAGCTTTGCTGCGAACTCCAGGCACTGAGCTGAGAGCCGCGCGAGCGGGAGTGAAAATAACGCGCTGAAGCTTCCCGCGAGATTTTGTTTGCCGGTCCGCTGATGATCACCTGACGCCCAAGCTCGACCCAGGGAAATAACAATGAGACGGAAGCGGTCTGCTCTATCTGTGTTGCTTTCGTGCTGTTGTAGTTCGTGTAGAAAACGAAACCTTCTGTGTCAAACTGTTTAACCAGGACCGTTCGCACCGACGGCTCGCCGTTCGATGATGACGTAGCCAGGCTGACGGCATTCGGTGCAGAATAGTCCGATTCGAGGGCCTGTTTGAACCATGATTCAAACTGCTTCAGTGGATCGGGGTCAAGCGAGTCACGACGCAAAGGCGCGCCTGAAAAATCTTGTTGTAGTGTTTCCGGGATATCCATCACGCAATCCTGGCGTGGANGGTTACTCGACACAGCTTACCTGATTGATCCAGCATCACTTAGCTGACTGTAACCGGAATGTCGGCAATCCTTTGACGCCAGAGCTTGGGACCACTCTCGTGAACCGAATCGCCTTCGCTATCCACCGCCACCGTGACCGGCATGTCCTCGACCTCAAACTCATAAATCGCTTCCATGCCAAGGTCTTCAAAGGCCACGGTGCGAGCAGACCGAATGGCTTTTGACACAAGAAAAGCGGCGCCACCCACGGCGATGAGGTAAATGGCCCTATGNTGTTTGATCACATCCACCGTTGCTTGACCGCGTTCCGCCTTGCCGATCATTCCNAGTAATCCCATCTGNCCCAGCATCAGGTCTGAAAATTTGTCCATGCGGTTGGCGGTGGTAGGGCCTGCCGGGCCGACGATTTCACCCTTGATGGGGTCGACTGGACCCACGTAATAAATAAATCGGTTAGTGAAATCAAGACCTTCAGGTAGTGCCTCGCCTCGTGCAACGAGGTCGGCAATGCGTTTATGCGCAGCATCACGCCCTGTGAGGATTTTGCCATTGAGCAACAGAGTTTCACCTGCACGCCAGGCGTGAACGTCACTCGGTGTAATCTGATCGAGATAGACTCGACGTCCCTCTCTCGCAGGATCCCAGGTAATGTCCGGCCAGTCGGACAGTGCCGGAGGCTCAAAATGAGCAGTGCCCGTGCCATCCAGAACAAAATGCGCGTGGCGGGTTGCTGCACAATTCGGGATCAGGCCAACCGGCAGCGAGGCGGCGTGGGTTGGGTAGCCGCTCAGTTTGACGTCAAGCACGGTTGTCAGACCGCCGAGCCCCTGAGCACCAATNCCCAGTGCGTTGACTGCGTTGAAAATGTTCACTCGCAGCGCTTCAATTTCATTGGCCGGGCCGCGAGAAATGATCTCTGGCATATCGATTGGAGCCATCAGTGATTCTTTTGCCAAAAGCATGGCTTTTTCTGGCGTACCGCCGACGCCAAGCCCGAGTATTCCCGGTGGGCACCAGCCGGCGCCCATTGTCGGTACGGTTTCGCTCACCCACTCAACGAGATCGTCGCTGGGGTTAAGATTTGCAAAACGTGCCTTGTTTTCGGAACCGCCGCCCTTGGCGGCGACGATAACATCAATATGCGTGCCTGGTACCATCTCGACATGCACAACCGCTGGCGTATTGTCGCCGGTATTGCGCCGCTGACCGATTGAAGGAGAAACAACTGATGCACGTAACGGGTTGCTGGGATCGGTATAAGCGCGGCGCACGCCCTCATCGACCATTTCCTGCAACGACACGGTGCCCTCGAGCTGGACGGACATTCCCATCTTGACAAAAACGACAGCAATTCCCGTATCCTGGCACACGGGTCGGCGCCCTTCCGCTGCCATACGGGAGTTGATGAGAATTTGCGCGATCGCATTGCGAGCCGCCCCGGATTCTTCCTTTTCATATGCCCTGGACATGGCCTGAATGAAGTCAGGGGGGTGATAGCAGGAGATGTACTGGAATGCGTCGGCGATGCTTTGAATCAGGTGGTCTTGAGTAACGATGGCCATGTTGCTTCTCCTTGCGCGCGTCACTGGTGTGGCCGCGGTAGTGAACCTGGGGGTTCTTATCCTGCGTGAGGATAGACCAACCGGTGATTCAATACCTGTCAATCTTAGCAAACCAAGCGCCGGTTGCTGGTTTGCCGGGTTGCCGGTTTGCCTTTTCCATTCGCCGAGTCATTGGTAGCATTCACCTACCAATACAATCGGTACGGGCGATCGTCGCGAAGCGACGTTGCAGCCTGATACCTCGAAACGGTAGCNCTNNTGGCTAATTACGTGCACTTATTGTTGTTTTCTTTTCATCGATTAAGGTGGNTACNGGTTGTGTTGGTCTCCCTCGGNTCGGTCATTCCTGGCATGGGCCTTATCGATGCCCANGGNCATCACNTGGTTAANCGGCACAANATGACTTGTAATGCCGCNTTTCCNTGTCCTCNGGCGATGCGCCCGAGAGTTGATTTCTGGATCGATGTGTACAGNCGTTGGANCAGCAAGGATGCTGTGCTTCACGATGCCAACAAGCCGGATCGGGTTTACGATGTGGTCCGCGGTCAGACGTGTCGCAGTCGCAAGGGCTCGAAGTTGGTGACGCGACAAAAGGCAGTCATTGCCGGCGAGCTTCGTTCGTTGGCCACCAAGGTCAGCCAGCGCAAGAAGGTCTGGGGTACACAGGCCCGGCACTTTTTGAGTATGTTTCCACGGCGCGATTCAGCGGAGATTCGCCGCGCGGCGTCAAACATTCGTTGCCAAGGGGGCAACCGCGACCGATTTAGGAAAGCGCTGAAGCGCTATGGAACCTACCGACCTATGGTGCGGCGGGTATTACGCCAGTCCAGATTGCAGAGAGATATTCAGTATTTGCCCTTTGTTGAGTCGCTCTACAATCCAGCGGCTTACTCACATCTAGGCGCGGCCGGGCTGTGGCAAATCAT
>PAWW01000028.1 GCA_002714255.1 Acidiferrobacteraceae bacterium | reverse complement strand
GTGGCTGGGAAACATCGACAACAAGGTGGTACCGCTCGGCAACGTTAACGTATACATGATATCCGCACCCTTGAATGCTTTTCTCGACACTCGGGCGCTGATCGCCCCATCGGGGTCTGGCAAAACATCGTCCGGGCGGATTAGAACATCGACCACCGCGGACGTCAGCGCGGGGCGATCGAGTGTCCCTTCGATATCGCCGAGTTCGGTATTAACGGTACGCTCACCTGTTCTTGTACCACGTAGAAACACACCGTTGCCGATAAAGTCGGCCACAAATCGTGATGTGGGTTCATGATAAACATTGTAAGGCGTATCCCACTGCAGGATGTGACCGTGGGACATAATGCCAACTTCATCGCCCAGAACAAACGCGTCGTATTGGTCATGGGTCACCATCACCGCGGTTATCCCGTGTTCTTTCAGTAAATCGTGAACCTCGACAGCAAGACGTTCGCGAAGATCGAGATCAAGGTTTGAGAAAGGTTCGTCCATCAATAACAGTCGCGGGCGCGGCGCCAGGGCACGAGCCAACGCAACGCGCTGCTGCTGCCCACCGGACAATTCGTGCGGGAAACGCTCGCCGAGCGCACTCAAGCCCATCCGTTCGAGCAAACTGCTTACCGTCTGGCGACGCAGATTCTCGTGTTGGTGCCGAAGCCCAGCTGCCACATTGTCGGTCACCTTAAGGTGTGGAAATAACGCATGATCCTGAAACACCATGCCCACTTGGCGTCGCTCCGGTGGCAACAAGTGTCCCGGCCTAGAAACGCATAGGCTTTCAATTCGAATCTCCCCTTTTTCCAAATCCTGAAACCCTGCAATTGCCCGTAGCGCGGTTGTCTTGCCACAACCACTTGGACCGAGCAGGCAGGTGAGCGAACCGGGCCGCGCACGGAAACTGAGGCCATCCACCGCACGATCCCGACCATAGCGGCAGCTAATGTCATCGACCTCCAGGAGATATTCGGTACTCATGCTACAGATACCATCGGTGCGGGACGGGTGGGTTGGTCCGGAATCCCGTTTCGGGACTTGGCAATCATCCGAGTCAATAACAAAACCGGTAACAACCCAACAACGACAATCGTCAGCGACCCCAACGCAGCTTCCCCAAGCATCTCGTCAGATGCGAATTCATAGACATGTGTCGCCAAGGTGTCAAAATTAAACGGCCTTAGGATCAGTGTGGCCGGAAGCTCCTTCATGCAATCAACAAACACGATCATGAGCGCCGTGAAAAGACCGCCCCGAATCAGCGGGGCATGATAACGAACAAAGGTTTCGCCGGCACCATAACCGAGCGTCCTCGCAGCCATATCCATCGACGGCGATATTTTTTCAAGGCTCGCCTCCACCTGACCCAACGCGATCGCCAGAAATCGCACGACGTATGCGAACACAATCGCTGTGACCGTCCCGCTCAGCAATAGACCGGTCGAAATCCCCAGCTGCGCTCGCATCCACGCATCGAGCGCATTATCAAAAGCAGCAAACGGCACGATAATGCCAATCGCCAGAACGGCGCCCGGTAAGGCATAACCAAGGGAGGCAATACGCGTCGCCAGTTTCAACACTCGACTACCTTTCAGGCGGCGGGCGTAGGCAATAACAATCGCCACTAACAAGGCTAGCAAAGCCGCCGCGACCGATAGAAGACAACTGTTCAATACATACGTGCGAAAAGCCGGTGTCCACGAAGCGTCAAAGTAAACCCAAGCGAGTTCTCCCAACACGAGGACTGGCACGACAAACCCCACCAGCACCGGCACAAAACACACCCCCGTCGCTGCGATCCGTTGCCAGCCGACCAATGGGTATGCTGGCAATTGTTTCAAGCGAGTCGAAGCCGGCTGGTAGTAACGCTGGTGTCGACGACTGATCTGCTCAAGGGTGATCAGGCCAATGACAAATAACATCATTACGACCGCAATCTGTGCTCCCCCAGCCAAATTCCCCATACCCAACCAGACATCAAAGATACCAACGGTGAGCGTCTCCACCGCAAAATAGTCTACCGTGCCGAAGTCGTTAAGCGTTTCCATCAGCGCGAGGGCAAGGCCCACCGCGATGGCCGGTCGAACCGAGGGCAACGAAACACTGAAAAAAGTATGCCAGGGGCCCCGCCCCAATACTCGGCTCGCTTCAATCATGCTGACCGATTGCTCGAGAAACGCCGCCCGCGTGAGCAAGTAAACGTAAGGATAAAGCACAAATCCCATGAAGATGATCGCGCCCCCTAAACTGCGTACTTCGGGAAACCAATAATCGCGAGCGCTTTGCCAGCCAAAAAATGCGCGTAAAACTTCCTGGACCACTCCGGCGTATTCAAGAAAATCAGTATAAGCATAAGCAATCACGTAGGCGGGCATTGCCAACGGCAATAGCAACAACCACTCAAATACTCTGCGACCAGGGAAACGACACATGGTCACCAACCAGGCTGTTGAAATCCCCAGCACACACACGGCGACACCAACCCCCAGCATGAGATAGAGGGTATTTCGAATGTAGCGCGGCAAAGACGTCGACAGCAGATGCTGCCAGATGTCACCTGTTGATCCCACTGCCAGTCCGATCACGGTCAGGACCGGCAACGCCACGAGCGCCGCGAGCAACACGCTGCTCAAAGTCCACCGGTCAATCACGCGTAAATTGCGGGGTGTCTCAGGAACGGACTCGACGGCGACTGCCCTCATGCTGGGCGTTCTTCCAAATGCTAGTGAGAATAATTCTTATTATCAATCGGTTGACTGAACCTATTCAAGCCCTATCACGGCTACTGCTCCCTCTCCGGAGTCCGCGGCGATGGCAAGCCCTTGGCACTAGCGTGCACCATGACGTGTTCATTATTTCCGTATTGCGAATCATTATCATTTGTATTAGCATTCACGGCTCATCATGATAGATGCGTTAATGAAATACCACGCAATGAAATGCGGTCATGTTTTTTCACTAGCGGCCCTCGCCGTTGGGTTATGCATATTTACTTCCACCGTCTTTGCAGCGGAAGTTAACGTCTACAGTTATCGCAAGCCCAAACTCATTGATCCGATGTTCGCGGTCTTCACTCAGAAGACCGGAATCAAAGTGAACTCGGTCTACGCAAAGAAAGGGATGTTGGAGCGACTGAAACAAGAGGGTAGCAACAGCCCAGCTGACCTGGTCTTTACCGTTGATATTGGGCGCTTAACCGATATACAAAATGCCGGGCTCACACAAGCCGTCCAGTCTGATGAGCTTGAGCGCGATATTCCTGCGCAATTCAGAGAACCCAACGGTCACTGGTTTGGTCTGACCTCTCGGGCACGAATTATTGTGACCTCGGTTGATCGTGTCGGGGCAGACGACCTCAAAACCTACGAAGATCTGACCGACGCGCGCTGGAAAGGTCGTATCTGTACCCGCTCAGGCAAACACCCTTACATGGTCGCGCTGACAGCAAGCATGATTGCGCATTACGGTACCGAAAAGGCAAAAGATTGGCTAACCGGACTAAAGGCCAACCTCGCCCGCAAGCCTCAGGGCAATGATCGGGCGCAGGTTAAAGCCATCAAGGAAGGCGTTTGTGACGTCGCTGTCATCAATCACTATTACATGGCCAAAATGCTTAAAGATCCGAAACAAGTACCATGGGCTAAGGCGGTTCGCGTGATGTTCCCAAACCAGAAAGACTTCCGACTCCTGCACAGACAGGGCACCCACATGAACATCAGCGGTGTTTCCCTAACCAAACATGCCCCTAACCGCGATGCCGCGATTGCCTTGATGGAATTCCTAGCGAGCGCCAAAGGACAGAGAATGTATGCCCAGAAAAATGGTGAATATCCCGTCACACCGGGCGCCGAATGGAACGACCTTCAGAAATCCTGGGGACCATTCAAGCAGGATGAGTTAGCGCTGGCCGATATCGCAAAAAATAGAGCCGCGGCAATCCGCATGGCCGATGAAGTGGGCTACAACCAGTAACACAGCCAATGGTGGCTCAGCGTCTCACCGTCCGTCCTCTTTCCTCTGGCTGGTGGGAAACGGTGCAGCATTTTCTCCCCGCCTGGTGCAATCGGTAGCAGTATCTGACAACAGAAAAATAACCTTCCCCACTACGCCCGTTCACTGTCTATCTACCGTGTTGAGCGCTTGATTCCCGGCCGAACGCGGGGTTTCCTGCTGCAGAGTCCGGCCCAGTCCTGACCGAGGCTAAGTCGAAATGGATTTTCGTTCGAATATGTTATGTTCGATACATCGCTGACCCAATGGTTCGAGCCCCTATGACAACACCCGTTCCCCAGGTGACCGCCTTTGCACCCGTTCACGAATTGATCCGCAAGTTGCGCGATGGTGAGCTGACCGCACTGCAACTGACGAATCTTTACCTTGAGAGAATCGACCGCTTTGATTCGAAGTTGAATGCTTATGTCAGTGTCCTAGCTGATCATGCCCGCGCAGCGGCGCAAAGCGCTGACCGTGACGCCGAGGCAGGTCGTTGGCGTGGACCACTCCACGGAATCCCTTTCGGAGTCAAAGACATCATCGAGTACGACGGTCACCAAACAACCTGGGGCTCAATGGCACTGGAAGGGCGAATGTCCGATCACTCTGCAGCTGTGGTGACAAAACTCGAGGCGGCAGGCGCGATCGTGATCGGAAAAACTCAGACTGTGGAATTCGCTCTGGGTGGTTGGGGGACAAACCAACATCGAGGCACACCCTGGAACCCGTGGGATCTGGAAACCCATCGCATTCCGGGCGGCTCAAGCAGCGGTTCGGGTGTGGCGAGTGCCGCAGGACTCGCCGCCTTTACGCTGGGGACCGATACCGGCGGCTCGGTTCGCTTACCCTCCGCATTCTGTGGACTGGTTGGGCTTAAGCCCACGTTCGGACGGGTCTCGAACCANGGNGTGATGCCACTATCCACCACNNTNGATAGCGTTGGGCCTCTAGCCCGTTGCGTCGAAGACGCCGCACTGATCTACAACCTGATGCAAGGCGCTGACTCGAACGATCCGGTGACCACGCTCCATGCGAGCGTCGACCCGCTGCCCACATTGAGGAACGGCATTGATGGGATGCGCCTTGCCATCATGCCGAAAGCCGAACGAACTCATGCCACTGCCCCGGTGCTGGCAGCTTACGATCAATCTCTCAGAGTACTGCAGTCCCTTGGCGCCGTACTGGTCAACATTGAACTTCCCTGCTCGTTCGGAGATTTTCGAAATGCCGTGTCTGCTGTCGCCAGCGCAGAAGGCTATGCCACAACCTGCGAACTGATGGATCAAGAACATCTTCCCCTGGATCAACATGTACGTCGACGCATGCTCGCAGGTCGCGACGTTAGCGCCAAAGACTACCTGCATGGCATGCGAGAGATGACCGCATGGCGGAGCACTTTCCGNGAGCTCATGAAAGAGTTTGATGCGTTGCTGACGCCGACGGGCTTTACCACAGCTATTCCTGCATCGGAGGTGGATGAAATGGTCATCCCGGCTTACTACACTCGAGCCACTAATATTCTTGAACTTTGCGCGCTCGCCCTACCCAACGGTTACGGACCAGATGGTCTGCCCACATCGCTGTGTATTCATGGTCATCCTTTCGCCGAGGCGACCGTNCTCAGAATTGGCTGGGCACTTGAACAGGCAACGATAGAAGAAAAGCGGCANCCCAGGGGATTGATTTAGCACTGGCCATCCATTTGACCAAAGACACAGCGGGATCGACGCCCCACTACCTGACGGGCCAACATGGCGATCACTACCCGTGAGTTAACGCTTGATTACACCCCACCATACGATTGGGAACGGGTCCGCGCGTTCATCAAAAAGCGACTAATCGTCGGTGTTGAATGGCTGGATGAATGCAGTTACGGGCGCACCTTGACCACCGGTGGAATACCGGGTCGGTTTACTGCCACCCATCGCCCCCGGGAGAACACCTTTCATGTGCATATCGAAACCAAGATTCATCCCTCATGCCCGGATGATCTCGTTGCCAACATTCGACGAGTCCTCGATCTCGATGCCAACAGCGCTGCAATTGATGAACACTTACGGTCAACCTATCGCTTCGCTAACCGCTTTATTCCAGGACTTCGAATTCCGCGGTGTTGGGACGTATTCGAAGCCGGGGTGCGCGCAGTCCTCGGGCAACAGGTCAGCGTCAGCGCCGCGACCCACCTCACGCGAGAACTCGTTCAACACTACGGCGCACGCTATCGCAATGCGCGACTGTTTCCCTCTCCAGACCAATTGTCGGGACAATTGTTCGATGAACTGCGAATGCCACACCAACGCAAAGCCACGCTGGCGCGTCTTGCCGCCTTCTGCCTGGACCAGCCCCAAGCAAGGCCGGAACAATGGCTAAAGTTAAAGGGTATTGGGCCATGGACGATTGACTACGCCAGGCTTCGCGGCGAGGGTGCCGCGGATATTTTTCTGTCTGGCGACCTGGGTGTAAAACGCAAACTGGCAGCACTTGGACTGAACATCGATCCGACACTGCGACATCCCTGGGGAAGTTACCTGACCTTTCAGTTGTGGCACCTGGAGTGAACTATCACCATAATCGCCTCATCATGCACTACCAAAACTACAAGTCTCCGTTGGGGTGCATCCTGCTTGTCGGTCATAACGGGCAACTGCATTCACTGACTTTGCCAACACAGCGACCGGCTGACTGGCCACTACCTCAATGGACACACAGCAAAACCGGATACAACGACTGCGTCCGCCAGCTGGACGAGTACTTTGAAGGCAAACGCCAATCGTTTTCCCTCGACCTCGCTCCCCAAGGCACGCCGTTCCAGCGCCGCGTCTGGGACACGCTTCTTAACATTCCTTACGGTGAAACCAGAAGTTACCGCGACATCGCTACAGTACTTGGCAACGCTAAAGCCGTTCGCGCCGTGGGTGGTGCCAACGGGAGAAATCCCATTGCCATCGTGATTCCATGTCACCGCGTGATCGGTGCCAACGGTCAACTCACAGGCTACGCCGGTGGTTTGCACTACAAAAGGGCCTTGCTCGACTTAGAACACCATCACGTTCGACCCTGATGATCTCGCCGCTGCGGCTAGTCAGTTAACAACTCCAAAGAGCGCCTAACTNGAAGAATCAACTGCGTTTATAAGCAACTGTATCGATCTTCATCCGCTCACGTACCGGTAGCGCCGACACCGCGACACACGTTCGAGCCGGCTTATGCGGCGCAAATGCTTTTTCATAAACCGCGTTGACCCGAGAATAATCAGCCATATCTGTCAGATAGAGAGTCGCCCGTACAACGTCAGACAAACTCGCACCGGCCGCTGCAAGAATCTGCTCTACGTTGCGAATACTTTGCTCTGTTTGCTCAATCACATCATCAGAAATCACTTCGCCAGTCTCTGGCAACAATCCGCCCATTCCTGATGTGTAGATCCAACCATCGACCACCGCGGCGTGACTAAATGGACCCGGAGGCTCTGGCGCAGAGGCCGTATCGACTACCTTAACATCCGGATTCACGTGCTTATTCTTCATTCATCTCACCCCGTCTTCATGGAAGGTCTTGGCGTAACCAGTCGCGCAGCATTCCCCCAGTCTGAAACCCGTAACGTCGACTGATTTCCTGGCCCCGATTAAACAGTATCAATGTCGGCAACCCACGTACCTGATATCTGGATGCCAGTTTTTCATTTTTCTCAACGTCTACGTCACCTAGATCCACTTGGCCAGAAAATTGTTTAGCGACTGCCAACAAAAAAGGTTCTATTTTTTTACAGATAACACAAGACTCTGACTGAAACTTAACGATCACAGCCGCTTCACTGTTTACTTTTAAATCAAAAACAACCGTCTCCGTAAGATCAGTGATGAGCGATGTCATCTCTCATCTCGTCCGTGCTTGGCATAATACTCATCCATTGCATAAGTAAGAAAATCATCGGCGCCCACGTTCAATGCCCCCGCAAACGTATTAAATGCGTTACCCGTATTGACGGTTTCCAAGATCTCAACTAACTCAGAATCTGTCGCACCCAATTGCTTACAATTAGCAACATCGGAAAATTGTATGGAATGGGCGTCACCATTAGCTTTCATCGCATACTCAAAAAGTGCCTGCTCTTTGTCACACAAACCAATACGGTCTGGGTCGAAATCTCGAGCACCCTGTATTTCCTCCTGGGACGCGCCCGTCTGCAGCATCTGGGTGCCATGAAATGAAACACAATAATCACAATGATTGATAACAGCGAGCGCCGTCATAACCGCTTCCTTCAGTCTAGAACTCAATGTTCCCTTTTCTAGCAGAATGTTAAGACGATCAAAATTCGCCTGGCCCAACTCTGGAAACGCGCCATAGGCCCGAAATAAATTAGAGATCCGGCCTGCACCCCGAATCCGCTCTAGGTCGTCATACAATACTTTTCTNGGTCCTTTCGCCGACTCCGGTGGAACCAAGTCAATAAAAGGTTTGTTATCCTGCATCTTCATTTCTCCGCCAAACAGAATTTAGACAATGAGCAAACCAACCTATTTAAAGAAGCTCCACTAGATTAGGCAACCTCTAATTAAAAAGGTTATTAAACGNACTCCATCAGTCACGTGGTTAACTCAAACATGCATATTATGAAAATCGCATTCATTGGACTCGGCCGCATGGGTGGCCCAATGGCTGGACACCTAGCCGCCGCAGGGCACAACGTGACGGTGGTCGAACCCGATATCGACACGCTGACCCGCTGGTGCCAGACCCACGAAGGAGACGCTGCTCCGTCAGCGGGGGCGGCCGCCAGTGACGCCGAAGTCGTGATTACCTCACTGCCAGCCGATGAACAATTGCAGACAGTCGCCGAAGGCCCCGAGGGCATTCTTGATAATCTGCCAAGTGGCGGCGTCTGGGTAGATCACACCACCGCCTCAGTACAAATCTCACGCACGCTCGCCGTTGACGCTAATACCCGTGATCTCGGCTTCATCGATGCACCCGTTTCCGGCGGCGTCGACGGTGCAACCCGCGGAAGCCTGGCCATCATGGCAGGAGGCACGACAATAGATGTCGATAGAGTGCGCCCGCTNCTTGAGTGCTACGCCAAGCGCATCAGCCACATGGGCGATGCGGGTACTGGCCAACTGACCAAGATGACCAATCAGATCTGCGTCGTCGGTATCGGTCAAGCACTCGCCGAGGGCCTCGACTTTGCCGAAACAGCTGGGCTTGATCTTGAAAAGGTTGTGGAAGTGATGCTNTCCGGCGCGTCCGCATCGTGGCAAATGGACAACCGTTGGCAGGCCATGGCCAACTCGGANTATGAATTTGGCTTTGCCACAGAGCTTATGCGTAAGGATATCGGCCTGTGCCTGACCGAAGCTCGCCGTAGCGGTGTGGGCTTACCAGTTACCGCATTGGTCGATCAGTTTCTGTCAGATGTAGAAGCCCTGGGCGGCAAACGCTGGGATTGGTGCAGTCTGATGGAACGCCAACGGGGCGCACGGCGGGGTTAATACAATGCCAGCGGTTAGTCGGCGGTAGTCTCATCACGCTCTGTTGGCCGTTGGACCGCCCCGCCGAAGACGGTATCGCGCTCAATCTCAGCCACGTTAACCGGCCGCTCAAACGGTACCGGGGCCGGTTCCCCCGCTGTCCGCGGGCGACCAACAGCAGCGAAAAAGTCTTCAAGGCCGCCGGGGAGTAACGTCCACATCATCATCAAATTACCCTCGCCTTCGTTAATCAACCGATGCTTTGCTAATGGCGGCAGATAGATCGTTGTACCGGGCACGATCGAGTGCTTTATCCCATCGACAATGGCGCAACCCGTACCCTCATAAAAAAACAGCAGTTCTTCATTGTGGTCGTGCCAGTGCTCACGAATATAGCTCCCCGGCGCAATACATTGAATTCCTGACGAGAAAGCCGCCCCCTTACCGTCATTACGTGAAACACGCACTTCCGCGTAACCGTTCGCCGGCACCGGTTGCCAATAACTGGGTGACACGTCAGGTCCAACCACCACCGGCCCGTCTGAACTCGTACTGCCCATTATCATCGCCTCCATCAGGATACCGTTCTTGATACGGCTTTTACATTGACTGGTGCCCGAACGTCCTTAAACGCCGAATCTTCCTTCGCCAGAACACGCTTTAGCGATGTAAAGTGCAATTCCGCCTCACTGCGCTGTCCATCGTATTGCGCTTCTGCTTTTCGACCTTCTTCATCTGGGATAACGCGAAGCTCCTGCCCAGTCCATAAGGCCATGACCTGATTCATACAGGCCCGCTCCAGATAGTAAAGATCGTGAAAGGTCTGCCCCACTGTTGGCCCGCCGACGATTACGCCATGTTGTCCAAGAAACANTACTGATCGGTCAGCAAGGGCTTCAGCCATCCGTTCGCCCTCATCCTGCTGATGTGCCAGCGCATTGTAATGNTCGTAATAAGCACATTTCGTGTGAAAGCGCAGCGCCTGTTGCCCGTAGGGTCGAAGTCGATTGTCTTTAAGCATGCTTAGCGCCGTTGCATAAGGCATATGCGCATGTAAAAAACACCGTAGATCGGGACGCCGCAANTGCANTGCCGAATGAATGTGAAATGCGGAACGTTCAACGCTACCTTCGCCCTCCACGGTGTCGCCTGCAAGGTCAATTAAAATCAGCGCGTCCGGACGCACTTCTTCCCAATGAAGACCGTTTGGAATAGTGAGTATCCGGTCGCTGTAACCTGGTGCCATCAGCGTGAAGTGACCGCCGTTAAAGCCTTCATTGAATTGAAATCGCGCACCGAGTCGATGTGCGGCAGCAATATCGAGTCGCGCTTGGTCGATTCCGTAATCCATGATTGCAGTACCTGAGGGTTAAATGCAGGCGGAGACAATGCACAATGCCATCACCTCGATCTAAAGTGAAAGACACAGCCAATCCCTATGTTGGCAAACATCATCTCTAATTGTTGTCCTCGTCAGCATAGTGTGGCGGTGAATCAACAACAAGTCTTTTCAATACTTCTAACGCGGGAAATCACAGTGCATTCTCCTGACGTCATCAGCGTAGACCATTCGACGTTTAAGGGTCAGCCGTGTTATTCATTACCCATCGAACTCACTCACCCCCTCCCAATCAGCCATGTCTTTACCTGACGGTATCCGTTCTCGCCATCTCGACAATGGCAACGGCCTGTCAATCCACTTCCTCGAAGCGGGTTTTGATCAGGCAGCTCGCCCCCTTCTGCTATTGCTTCACGGCTTCCCGGAACTGGCCTACAGTTGGCGAAAAATCATGTTGCCGCTTGCAGCTGCCGGTTTTCACGTGGTCGCACTCGACCAACGCGGATACGGCGAAACGCGCGGCTGGGACAACCGCTACGAAGGGGATCTTGCGTCGTTCCGCTTCCTGAATCTGGTGCAAGACACGCTGGGTCTGGTTTGGGCGCTGGGATACCAAACGGTGAGCGCCGTCGTTGGACACGACTTCGGCTCATCCGTTGCCGGCTGCTGTGCGCTGATTCGGCCAGATGTTTTCCGTTCGGTCGTCATGATGAGCGCGCCGTTTACAGGCGCTCCTGCGTTTGTGAATGACGAGGCCAACAAAGACCCAAGACTCCCCTACACCCCTGCAACGAAAGGCAAAGACATTCACGCGGCACTAGCTGAGTTAACTCCGCCGCGCAAACACTATCAGTGGTATTACTCAACGCCTGACGCCAATGCCAATATGTGGCGCAGCCCGGACGGTGTGCACGCGTTTCTGCGAGCCTACTACCATCACAAGAGCGCTGACTGGAAACTGAACCAACCCTTTAAACTGAATGCATGGCGAGCGGAAGACCTGGCACAACTGCCGCGTTACTACATTATGGATCTCGACCAGGGAATGGCGGAAACCGTCGCGCCGGAGATGCCATCNGCCAAGCACATCGCGTCATGCAGGTGGCTGACAGAAGACGAACTGTCTCACTACAGCCGGACCTACGAAGCGACCGGGTTCCAGGGCGGACTGCAGTGGTATCGCTGTGTAACTCGCGGCGACAATGCCCGTGATCTCCGTGTGTTTTCCGGTCAAACCATCAACGTACCCAGCTGCTTTATCTCCGGCCGACAGGACTGGGGNNTTTTCCAGAAACCAGGCGACCTCGAAAAAATGCAACACGACACCTGTACTGACCTGCGTGGCTGTCATCTTCTCGAAGGGGCCGGACACTGGGTACAGCAGGAACAACCTGATGCCGTGGCAACTCATCTCATCGAGTTTCTGAACTCAACAGCCTGAGTTAGACACCACCCATACCGACACTGTAGAACATCACCATGGCCCATCAAGCATTCACACACCACTTCGCCAACTTAACCGACCTCAAAATGCATTACGTGACCTGCGGCGAAGGCCCGGCGCTAGTGCTGCTGCACGGGTTTCCCCAAACCTGGTATGAGTGGCGTCATATCATGCCAGCCCTTTCCCAACACTACCGCGTGATCGCGCCAGATCTCCGAGGTTTGGGTGACTCCACGCGACCCTTTGCGGGCTACGACAAACACACTGTCGCCGGTGACATCTGGCAACTGGTTCATGNACACCTAGGCTACCAACAATTTTTTCTGGTCGGTCATGACTGGGGCGGCCCAACTGCCTTCTCGCTCGCTGCCCAGCATCGCGACGCAGTCGAAAAACTTTGCATTCTCGACGTCGCCATCCCCGGCGATGGCAGTCCTGACATCAGCCAAGGTGGCAAGCGCTGGCATCACAACTTCCACGGCACACCGGACCTACCCGAGGCCCTGGTCGCGGGGCGAGAACGCCTTTACATCTCCTGGTTCTTTAAGAATTACGGCCATCGGCCTGACGCCATTGAAGAGAATGACATCAACGAATACGCGCGCACCTACTCACAGCCCGGCGCCATGCGCGCCGGTTTCAACTACTACCGTGCGATTGCGAAGGATATCGAAGACAACCGGGCAATGATTGAAAACGATGGCAAACTGGCCATGCCAGTGCTCGCTCTCGGCGGTGCCGAGAGTTGGGGGCGGCGGTTGGAAACAATGCAATCGCTCAAGCGGGTTGCCCATCAGGTGGAAGGCGGACAAATAGAAAATGCCGGACACTGGATTCCAGAGGAACAGCCGGTGGAGATCACTCGTCAGTTGCTTAAGTTTTTGACTCAATAAATGGCTGGCAACCGTCAGCGAAACATCCATCTGACTCCACAAAACAGGCCGACACGACTCGCTTTTTGTAAGATCAGCATCGTCTTAAAGCTTAAGCTCATGCCAGATCGCACTGCCAATCTGACTTGGTGATGCCTCGATATTCACAACGGTGGCCCGACTCGGTTCCTCAAGCGCCTCGAACTGGCTCTTAAGCAATGACGCTTTCATGAAATGACTGTGGCGCATATGCATTCTTCGCAAGATGGTGTCGTAATCTCCCTTGAGGTAAACAAAGCGCACGCACGCGCTGTCCACACGCAGCACTCGCCGGTAGGCCTGCTTTAACGCCGAGCAGGCCATGACCATCGATTGTTTGTTGTGAATGTGTTCGCGAATCTTTCCAGCCAGAATCTCCAACCACGGCCAGCGATCCTCATCTGTCAGCGCATCGCCAACNGCCATCTTCCTGACATTGCCCGNGGGATGAAAATCATCGGCATCCAAAAACGANCAACCCAGCTTAGCGGATAACCATTGACCAATGGTTGTTTTACCGGAACCACTGACTCCCATAACAATAAGAATGAATGGCAAACCCTTCGGCGTGCTCGAGTCGATCCGCGTCATCGAACAGTCTGGAAAAACGTGTTAGTTAAGGCGCCTATTAGGCCACACCATCAGGCGGATACAGCACCGAGCGAAAAACCCGCGTAACCGTTGGCCGCAATCTCATTGCATTTTTCCACGTAAACCGGAAACCCACCGACATAAGGCATGAAAACCCGCGGCTTGCCTTCGATGTTGCCACCGATATACCAGGACGTGCATGAGCTACGAATATGGTCGTTCGCAACTTCATTATTGTGGGCAACCCATGCGACCTCAGCATCCGGCGTCGCTTCGATCTCAGAAATATCTCTCTTTCGAAGGTATTCGAGGCAGGCCACCACCCAGTCAACATGCTGTTCAATGGACTGCAACATATTGGTCAGCACTGAGGGGCTACCCGGCCCCGTGATCGTAAACAGGTTGGGAAATCCAGCGATACCGAGGCCCAGATAACTTGTGGGGCCTTCGGCCCACTTGTCACGCAGACTGGCCCCCCTGCGCCCTCGAATATCAATGTTCAGCAAAGTACCCGTCATGGCATCGAATCCGGTCGCCGTGATTAACGAATCTAACGGGTACTCACAGCCCAGGGCGCGCACACCGTTGGGCGTGATTCGCTCGATCGGCGATCGACTAACATCCACCAATGTCACGTTGGTGCGGTTATACGTCTCGTAATAACCCGTGTCGACTGCCAGACGCTTGCAACCAAAAGTGTAGGTTGGCATCAATGCTTTAGCGACGACGGGGTCATGCACCGTTTCACCAATCTTCTGCCGCACGAACCTTGCCGCAGTCTCATTCGCCTGCCGATCGCTAACCAAATCAATGAATGCACCCTGAAATGGCACTCCGCCACTTTGCCACCTCGCCTCAAATTCCCGTTGGCGCTCGCTCTCACTCACTTCCAATGCGGATTTCCTNTTTGGCGTAAAGGCCAGTGCCGCGAACATATTGCGNGCGCGCTCTCGAAGACCTGCGTAGTCAGCCTTGATNTCTTCGATGGTCAGATCAACATCAAAACCATAAGCGCTCCGGCCGGAATGNCGGGTTTCGGGGTCACTTTGCAGATAACGATTACGCGCGGGCACGGTGTAGTGCGGAGTGCGCTGGAATACATACAGGTGCCTCGCCTGCTCGGCGATCACTGGGATGGACTGTATGGCTGAAGAGCCGGTGCCGATAATTCCCACTTGTTGGCCGGTGAAATCGACCGCCTCNTGTGGCCATTCACCCGTGTGATAGACAGTACCGGCAAATGTCTCGATGCCCTCGAAATGAGGCGTGTTNGTCGTCGACAAACAGCCCGTCGCCATGATGCAGAAAGCCGCCGAAATATGTGGGCCATCCTTGGTTTCAATCCGCCAGCACCGGGCACTTTCGTCATACGTCGCGGATAAGACATCAGTGTTGAACTGAATATCGCAACGAAGGTCAAAGCGATCTGCCACGTGATTTGCATAACTCAGGATTTCAGGCTGCGTNGCGTATTGTTCGGTCCACACCCACTNCTGCTCAAGTTCCGGGGAAAAACTGTAGGCATATTGCATGCTTTCAACGTCACAGCGGGCACCGGGATACCGATTCCAGTACCAGGTACCACCCACATCGCTGGCCCGTTCCAGTATACGAGCGGTGAATCCTGCACCGCGCAAGCGGTGCAACATATAGAGTCCAGAAAATCCAGCCCCAACGATGACGACATCGTATTCCGCGGACTGAGTTTTGCCTGTGGTGATAGCGCGTGCGGTCATCATGTGAAAACAACGTCAATACTTGGTATCAGTATAACCAAAACACTTAGCAGCACATGGGTGACTGAAGGTCTTCATTTGTTGCATTATCGCGCCATGCCACTTTATCTAACCCGNCATGGCCAGACCGACTGGAATCTCCAGCGGCGCTGGCAATCGAGAACAGATACTCCGCTCAATGACACCGGCTATCGCCAAGCAGGCGCGATGCAACGTGAACTCCGCCAACGCAACCTCACTTTCAGCCGTGTTATCTGTTCGCCACTTAATCGCGCACAAGAAACCACTCGAATCATTCTCGATGGCTCGACTAACACGGTTGAAACNAATGAGGCACTGCTGGAAATCAACCTGGGGGACTACGAAGGCCGTTTNGAAGCGGACCTTCGAGAAGAAATGGGGCCAGCATACGATGAATGGCGAAAAACCCGGCATCGCGAGGCAGCGCCAGGCGGCGAGAGCATTTACGACGTCGCCACTCGAATCTGCCCCGTACTCGAATCCGTCCGCAACGAAACCGGGGCAGTTCTCATCGTTGCACACGGCGGTGTCCATATGGCGATCAAAGCGGAACTTTCACAATGTTTCAGTGTGGATTGCCTCGATGATTTTCATCAGGACAACAACCAGATCGATGTCTGGACCACCGACCCGCCAATGCGACTCGAACGAATCGAAGTCCAAACNTGAACGCATTAACTCCTGACGTCAGTCGCTGGCACCGCCTTGGCTGGATTGCGTCTTGCCATACAGGATTTCCCACGCTTTATCCGAGTGAGCAGCCGATTGGCGTGACTGATCTGCCAGCGTTTCGAAAGCTGCCAGCACCTGCGGTCGTTGCCAGATATGGTCACGCCAACGCTCAACATTGGGATACCGACTAATATCTACACCCTGTTTATCGGGATTGCGTAGCCACGGCATGATCGCCATATCCGCTATGGTGTACTCTCCGGCCGCTATCCACTCAGCCTCTTGCAGCCGTCGATCGATCACCCCGTAAACTCGATTGCTCTCGTTAACATAACGGTCGATACCGTACTGAATCTTTTCTCGTTCGACCCGTTCAGGTGCGTAGGCGTTGAAGTGATGCGCCTGGCCCAGCATAGGTCCAACGGTCCCCATCTGAAACATTAGCCATTGCCACACGTCAACCCTCGCACGCGCTTCTTGCGGCATGAAGCGATTGGTTTTTTCCGCCAGATAGAGCAGAATCGCTGCCGATTCGAATACTGAGATCGATTTACCATCAGGACCGTCTTGGTCAACAATGGCGGGCATTTTGTTGTTCGGGCTGATCTTCAGAAATTCCGGTTCGAACTGGTCTCCCGCCTGAATGTTGATCGGGTGGATNTTGTGTTCCAATTCGGTTTCATGGAGCATGATGTGGACCTTGTGTCCATTCGGTGTTGGCCAGGTGTAGACGTCAATCATGAAATTCAGTTCCCCTGTTAGCCTGCCTTTTGAACCGCCACACGGGTAATGANGGCCGGTCGTCAGTGTGGCGGTCAATATTGTAGGCTCTCATTATGCACCGTTGCCTGGCGCATCATGAATAATGGACACCACTCGCTCGAAAATGGAGGACTGACCCTCGCCTGACTATCCAACAACAACGCCGCAGGGCTATCACATCACTGAACAGTTTCAGGAGGTTCTCAATCTCCTGGCCGTCGAATGTCCGCCTGTCGTTTTCGTCACTGGTTCCGCCGGCACGGGAAAATCGACCTTGATTGATGTGCTACGCCACGAACTCGACCGCAACCTGGTTGTGCTCGCTCCCACTGGCGTTGCTGCACTTAATGTGGGAGGCCAGACCATCCACTCATTCTTCCAGTTGCCACCCGGGCCACAACCCGTAGGCAGAAAACTGCAAGGGGTATCGCGGGATGTCGTTGCGAAGATGGACATTCTGATCATTGATGAAGTTTCCATGGTGCGTGCGGATCTTCTGGATGCAATTGATGAATCACTTCGCACGAACACCGGAAAAACCGGCGTGCCGTTCGGAGGAAAAACGGTATTACTGATTGGTGACATGCACCAGTTGCCTCCTGTCATTAGCGGGGGTGAGGAGGCGCGACTCTTTGAAGAGGTTTATGANTCACCCTATTTCTTCAGCGCATACTGCTTGCAAGGGCTGCCTCTAGTCACTCGTACACTGACTCAATCTTTCCGGCAGGCNGACGAAGAATTTGTTGCGATTTTGAACGATCTTCGAGTGGGCGCAAATCTTGAATCGACGGTCAAGGAACTGAATAATTGCGTTAACGAAACGCTCGATGAAGACGAATCGATGCTGATACTCACGGCAGTCAATGCCCGTGCGCGACGATTCAACGAACAACAACTCGATTCGCTGTCCGGAGACGCCTGGTCTTATGCTGGGGAGATTGACGGTGAGTGGCGAGATACTGCAGGGCAACTTCCCTCCCCCAGCGACTTACGTCTAAAACGAAATGCACAGGTGATGTTTACCAAGAATGGCTTCGACTGGGTCAATGGCACCATCGGCAGAATCGTGGATCTTGATGACACGACCATTGAAGTGGAACTCTTGTCCGAGCCTCAGCGTGGCTCGATCGTTGTCGTCGAACGGGAGTCATGGGAACGCTACCGTTACAACTGGGACGCAGACAAGCTTCGCGTTAAGGCAGAAGTGATCGGCACCTATACCCAGTTCCCTTTCATCCTCGCCTGGGCCGTCACCGTTCACAAAGCCCAGGGCCTGACCCTCGACCGTATACGAATTGATCTCGGCCGGGGTATGTTCGCCCCAGGTCAAGCTTATGTGGCACTAAGCCGTTGCCGCACTCTGGATGGCATCAGCTTTAATCGACCCCTCAGCATTGCTGACATCAAATGTGATCCGGCAATTCAGACATTCTACGAGACGCTCACTCACTAGCCATTGCCGTCAATAAAATGCTTCAGGGCAAACTGTTTGGCATTGGGACG
Organism: Acidiferrobacteraceae bacterium; assembly: GCA_002714255.1. Classification (GTDB taxonomy): domain Bacteria; phylum Pseudomonadota; class Gammaproteobacteria; order Arenicellales; family UBA868; genus UBA11791. The sequence goes on along the minus strand of PAWW01000028.1, from coordinate 14,958 downwards.
GTAACGCCAGATCCAGCGACTGAAATCGGGTCGCACTTTGCTGCACAACGCCTCACGGCTCTCACACGATGCCAGCAGTTCCCGAATCTGGCCTGCTGTGTCGACCACTTCCTGTACCCAACGATTCCGCTCCACCACGCGATAAGACTTCATCCCCTGCGGCGTAATGTAATCCACAACGGCTTTAGGCCATTCGCCAGTTTCCTGACGAATGGCCATAGCGTAAGCCACGACCTGGAAGGCATGATCTTCGACAATATCCCAACGGGGTCGAGCCGAACTCTTCAGCTCTCTAACCTCCGATGGGTAGTGCAAATCGATGAACCCGATCACCGGCACCTCAATATCCGTGAGCATCAATCGAATGGGATGCTGATAGGAAAGCGGACTTTTCCAATCGGCAATCACTGAGTGACAGTGCGTCATACACTTCACCACAATTTCTCGCTCCTTGCGAATGGCCGCCTTTGAATAAGTCTCCTCGGTCTTCGCAATCAGTGCGTCGTATTTTTCAGTAGCAAGATTTACCGCACCCTCACAACTTGTCGTCCCAGACTCTGCGAGTACTTCACCGATCACCTGATCCAGCGCCTGGCCCCGATGCATAGCGGGACTACCGGCTTCGCGAATACCGTAAATCAGATAAATGATTCCGAGCGCGGGATCATTTCGAAACTGCAGCATTGAAGTCGGCGACAGATGGTCAATGTCGAAACGGGCAAAGGGATTATCCATAATGCCAACCAATCAAAATGCGGGTAGGCCTGCCGAACGCCCTTGTCGGACAAGGGGCCTGCGCTTGGCAGCTGACGGGGGGCAACGCGTCCNGATTCATTCCCCGATTATAGTGGCCTGAATCCGATCGATCCTGCCCGACACTCAGATCTACTCGCTAGCATCGCCACCCAGTACCCAACGCATGATAAGTTCATCATAACAACGGATTGATTCCGCCCACGAGTCACTGCCACTCCATGATGCCTATTCACCTTTCCGCCACCATCAAGCACCCCATGAAGGCCGTCTTCTAGATCATGTCTTGTGCGCTTGAACGTTGGCACGCGATCTGCGAGGAACGCAACCCTGCGGCCCTCGATACCCTGATCGCCGAAAACGCCGTTTTCTTCTCACCGGTGGTGTATACCCCGCAGGCCGGCAANGCCAAAGTGATTGGGTACCTTAAGGCAGCAGCTGAGATTCTCTTTAATGACAGTTTTCGATATGTGCGCGAGTTGCGTGGGACTGACGAGGCTATGCTTGAATTCACAGTGACTATTGAAGGCATCGAAGTCAATGGCATCGANCTGATCCGCTGGAATATGAATCAGGAAATCACCGAATTTCGAGTCTGGTTACGCCCGCTTAAGGGCCTGCAAATCGTGCAGCAACTCATGGCAACGAAACTCAGTGCCCAGCGGCATCCAGCACAGAAGGCGCAATGAATGCGAATACTACTGATCAACCCGAACACATCCGTTAGCATTACCGATCGATTAATGGCGTCGGCTTCNNCCGCCGCATCGAGGGACACCGAGCTCGTGCCCGTTACAGCGCACCGCGGCGTCCCCTATATTGCCTCCCGTATCGAAGCTGCGATCGCCAGCAACGTGGTGATGGAATTGCTGGCCGAGCACAGCGAGGGTATCGACGGCGCCATCATCGCCGCTTTTGGNGACCCGGGCCTGGGCGCTGCCAGAGAACTCATGGANTACCCCGTCGTAGGATTGGCTGAGACAGGCATGCTGACTGCGTGTATGGTGGGAAAACGCTTTTCCATTGTCAGTTTTGCGCGGGCACTTGCCCCGTGGTATCGAGAAACAGTGGAATGGCACCAGCTCGTTGACCGGCTAGCCAGTATCCGCATGCCTGATACGGACTTCAGNAACATTAACGATGTCCAAACTGAAATGCAGACAACGCTGGTCGCTCTTGCNCAATCTGCCGTAACAGAAGATCAGGCTGACGTTATTGTGTTTGGTGGCGCCCCACTGAGCGGGTTGGTTAAAGAAGTGATAAACGATATTCCTGTGCCTGTGATTGATTGTGCGGCAGCCGCCGTGATGCAGCTCGAAACACTCATTCGACTTAAGTTGCGACGCCCGGTCGCGGGCACCTTTCGCCGACCCCCAGCGAAACCATCGACAGGACTACCGCCCGAACTGGCACGGCGCATTGGTCACCAGGACCATTAACCGAACCGGAAACCTGTGATGCCCAGCCATATTACCGAATCTGACCTTTACGGTAGTTCGTTTGCGACGCCTGAATTCATGGCCATTTTCAATGATCGCAACCGTGTCCAAAAGTGGTTCGACGTCGAAGCGGCACTTGCAGCAGCCCAGGGAGAGCTGGGCATGATCCCGACCGATGCAGCGGCTGAGATCGGTGCGCGAGCACGCGTCGAAAACGTCGACATCAAGGCCATCGGCGTGGAAATTGCGGCCACCGCCCATCCCCTCGTGCCGGTTGTCCGAGCACTACAGGACGCGTGTGAAACCAGTGCAGGTGAATTTGTGCACTACGGCGCCACCACCCAGGACATCATGGACACGGGTATGGTGCTACAAATCAAGCAAGCCTGGCCACTGCTACTTCGTGACATCAAAGCGAGTCGCTCTGCCCTAACCGAACTTGCGCAAACTCACCGCGCCACCCCAATGGCAGGGCGCACTCATGGCCAACAGGCACTCCCCATCACCTTTGGTTACAAATGTGCCGTTTGGATCGACGAGATAAACCGGCAGCTACAACGCTGCACTGAAGCCGAGACGCGAATCTTCACCGGCAATATCACTGGTGCCGTCGGCACAATGGCTTCGTTCGGTGCACAGGGGCGGGCCATGCAGNCGCTCACGCTTCACAAGCTCGATCTTTTATCGCCAACTATCTGCTGGCACTCCGCACGCGATCGAGTGATTGAACTGGCTAACCTAATTAATCAGATCGCAGGCACCTTCGGAAAAATTGCCCGAGAAATCTACACCCTGCAACAGGTCGAGTTTGGTGAAGTCGCCGAACCGAACCCCCCTGGCAAAGTCGGCAGTAGCACCATGCCACATAAGCGAAACCCCGCCATGGTCGAAACCTCAATCAGCCTGTCGCGACTGATTCGTGCCCAACAGGTGGCCTTGACAGACGCAGCATTTCAAGAACACGAGCGGTATTCAGCACTCTTACGAATCGAACTGGCCGCTATTCCAGAGATGATGATCTACTGCGGTGCCTTGCTGAACAAGATGCGGGCCGTGCTGGAGCAACTGGTTGTGAATCCTGCTCGCATGCGCTCCAATCTGGATTTATTAGGTGGCCTATTGATGTCAGAGCGGGTAATGCTGGCGCTCGGCGAAACTGTGGGGAAACAGAGCGCACACGAAATCATTCACGAGATCGCCATGATGGCTTTTGAAAACAAGCAGCTGTTTCGAGATGCCCTGCTCGCGGACCCTCGTGTGACGAAGCACCTGGATACGGCCATGATCGATGATCTACTCGATCCCATCGGTTATCTGGGTGAAGCAATGCAACTCGTCGACGATGTGCTAACAAAGGGTGCTGCCACTGAGGACAAATAACTCTGTCCGCAACCAAACACNGNCAATGGATGGGCCTATGTCCCGACGCCGTTTCTATTCACCCGTATGGGCACCCCCAACCAGCGCATTCCAGGATTCAACGGCATTACCAGCGGGGTAGAATTTGAACTCAATTCGAATGGAATCCTGCAACGCCTCATGCTGATGTTTCACGCCCATGGGGTGCCGATAGGTGTCACCCGCCTCTACGATGTAGGTTTCAGAGTCAATCATCATACGAACCCTCCCCATTTTCTGATAGGCAACAGAATGGTGGTCGACATGCATGTGCGTGCGGTCAACCGCCCCTTTCGGGCGAAATGCCTCGAATACAATCAAGTTGGGTGTCGCCATTAAGACTTTGACGCTGTCGACACCATCCTCGTTAAGGGAATAGTTCGGCACCAGCGGCATAGACTCACGCGTNGAACTCGGCACAAATAATTGGTCACAATCATCAGGGTGCATAAATGCTATCGCATTAGCGATAAAATCGGCGTCAGTCATTTGACTCTCACATGATTNATTAATCGTTTGGCGCCCAGCTATTCGTGTTAAACCACAGTTGAACTCAGCGGCACACTGGCTTCGCTTCAAGTGGATTGATAGCGTCTTTGTCCCACAGCCAATGCCTACCAACTGGTGGCAGGCATTGTGAGCACGCCCTAGTGCAGTTGATCCCCCGGCATCTCATCAAGCTCCTTAAGTTGGCCCACNATNTCCCAATCGACAATCTCCCACAGTCCCGGATCATAAAAAACGGCCACCGCATCGCCCGCTGCATTCTCTACAAACACGTTGGCTTTTCCGCGAGGCACCGAGCCTGGCCACATTCCGTTGAACTCATCTTGAATCAGACCCTGAACCAAGTGCCGTACATCCCCGGGTAAATCATCGGCCCGCACCGCATTCAATGCAGCACCCCCTGTACCCCTTAAATCCTCAGGTAATTCGAGTTCAGTCTCAAAACTTCCGTCGCTTCCCCAGCCAGGCCCAATCGCCGATCCTGATCGAGTCCGAATTCGGACGTGAATCTGGAATATGGCCATTACACTATCCTCCAAAACACGCTTCATTCACATGATAGCGTGCCGGACCTTGTTCAGGCACGCTTCTACTTCGAATGACTACCGGGACCAAGCCGATGCCTAAAAAAACGTTATGCCCAGCTCATCTTAACTTCCAGCCTAGACCCACCTATCCCTACGCGCCCGGCACAGCGGGGGGCGGATTCGTGTTCACGGCGGGCCAGGTGGCTTGGGACGAAAGCGGCGAGATCATCGGCATTGGCGATGTTGCCGCACAAACCGAGCAAACCCTGCACAACGTGTTATCTGTGCTGGCCGAAGGTGGAGCCTCACCTGCAGATGTCCTTAAATGCACGGTTTACCTGAAGAATATCGCAGACTTTCAAAAGATGAATGACATCTTTTCGCGGACATTTGGGGAGACACCACCGGCTCGCACCACAGTGCAGGCACATCTTGCCGAACCGGCCATGTTGGTTGAGATTGAAGCCATCGCATTTGTCGGTGCATGATCCAATCTGTGTGTTACCAACCCCTGCGCATACTCGCACCTGACAATGACCACTGAACTGCACGACGAAGAGACTTTGGCCTTTAGGGATCTTAGCCCCGACCGAGTGCTAAACGCTGTGGAGAGCCATGGGTACCGTTGCGATGGTCAACTGTTGCCGCTCAACAGTTACGAAAATCGCGTCTACCGAATCGGGTTAGAGGATGGCTCTTTCATTATCAGTAAATTCTATCGCCCTCATCGATGGAGCGACGAAGCCATCGGCGAAGAACATGACTTCAGTTGGCAACTGGCGGACGCGGAAATTCCGATCGTGCCACCCATCAGAAATGATGGCGGGGACACGCTGCTCCAACTAGGTGCCCATCGCTTTGCCCTCTTCCCTTACCATGGTGGGCGCGCACCTGATTTCGACAATCTCGAGCAGATTGAGCAACTCGGGCGCTTTCTGGGNCGATTGCATGCCGTAGGCNGCGTGGAAAACTTCCANCATCGACCGGCGCTGGACATCGACACTTTTGGTGAATCAGCCTACCGCTTTGTCCTTGACACGCACTTCATTCCGAACGAACTCGAACTACCCTACCGATCCCTAGTTGAAGACCTGCTGAAACAAGTTCGGTGGTGTTATGAACGCGCCGGAGAAGTCGAACTGATCCGCCTTCATGGTGACTGCCATGGGGGCAACATCCTATGGACAGACGAGGGCCCTCATATTGTCGATTTGGATGACACTCGCCACGCTCCAGCTGTCCAAGATATGTGGATGTTCCTTTCGGGAGAACGTGCTGATCAGACTCAGTGCCTCGATGCGCTGCTTGAGGGTTATAGCGTATTTCGCCAATTTGACGCACGCCAATTACATCTGATTGAGGCCCTGCGAACTTTGCGCTTGATACATTATTACGCCTGGATTGCGCAGCGCTGGGACGACCCGGCTTTTCCCAGAGCGTATCCCTGGTTCAATACACAACGGTGCTGGGAACAACATATTCTCGATCTTCGAGAACAGGCAGCACTGATGAATGAACCCCCTCTTGAATGGCACGGGTGAATCGATTGGGTCTTTGGTGTGTCTGATCGACCACCGCCATTACACTCGATCAGCCCATTGCACATGAAGAACACCCGGTGAGAGCTGTAGGTAAAAACTCTCGTCGATCTTGACCAAACCACCATCGAGCGTTCCATTCGGTTCAAAAGACAACGCTCGACTGATCACCCAAACCGTGTGATCGATTTCAACTCGATACGGCACTCCGAGCGCGGCTGTGCCTGACATGAACCGGTATGCTCTTTCTGCCGACCAGTCAGNACAAACACTGAAGTCTTCCCTGACCGGCCACGAAAAATAACCGCCATGATCGGCCCTACCGCTAACAGAAGGTGCAGGCATTGTCTGCGAAGTGCGTGCTAACTCATCAATCATGCGAGCACCGATGTCCGCCAAGTCAGCAAGTACCGCAGCTTCACTTAGGCCCGCCGCCACGGCAATGGACTGCTGAGCCAAGATCGGTCCTTGGTCAATCGCCTGAGTCATACGGTGTAAGGTGACGCCCATGCGCTGCTCGCCGGCATGAAACTGCCAGAAAAGTGGCATCGGCCCGCGGTAAGCCGGCAACAGGGAGGGGTGCAAGTTGTATGCGCCCAATGTGGGGATCCGTAATTCGTCTGATGTCAAAATCTTCGGAAAGCACACGCTAAAGAGAAGCTCTGGGTGCAGGCGAGATAAAAGCACACACAAACTGTCTGGGTTTATCGAGTCGATGGTCTCGAGGGGTATCCCGAGCGAACCGCAGATAGCTGCCAAACCATGGGGTTGACGCTGCGGAACAGGAAACCCAACCTCAACATGAAGAGGTAGCGACGGAGTAATCACCCGCACGATCAAGGCGCCAGCCTGCACCAGGCGACGCAGAACGGCTTGGGCAAAAAACGTATCGCTACTCAGGAAAATCAACTTGCGTCGGCGCATCGAGTCGTCGCTATGGTTGACCTCATTAACCCAGCAGTCTAACCACGTAACACTCTTATGGTGTGACTCAAGGTGTGGCAGACTCTGAGTCCTCGAGTTAACCCCTATTCTTATTAACACCTCGTGCAAGGAGTCCTAGCCTGTCGTGACCGATGACCCGATAGATCGCGTCGTGGCCGAGGCTATTCGAGCGCGTGAGACCCGCGAACGNGGCTACCGCGCCCAGTCGCTCAAACTTCATCCCTGGGTGTGTGGCCGATGCGGTCGCGGNTTTGACCAAAGCAACCTTCATGAGCTTACAGTCCACCACAAGGACCATAACCATGATAACAATCCACTCGACGGCAGTAATTGGGAAAATCTATGNCTTTACTGCCACGACAACGAACACGGGCGCTTCGTTGGCGATACAAACAAGGGAACCGTCAATCACCGCACCTCAAGCAACGCCAGTCATCGACCCTTGGCTGATCTTGCACAACGCTTGAAACAACCCCGGAATAAATCGTAATGCCCCCAACAGCTGATCATGGAGACAAGCTTTCTGGCAAGGTCGCGCTNATCACCGGAGCCGCCAATGGCATCGGGCGCGCGATTGCCGAACGATTTGCAAACGAAGGCGCGTCAGTCGTGATTGCTGATCTTGATAACCAAACGTCTCAATCTGTTGTCACTCATATACGGGAGAACGGGGGACGCGCTGACGCTATTGTCTGCGACGTCAGCCAGGCACGTGATGCCGAACGCGCTGTTGAGCATGCGGTCACATCATTCGGATGCCTGACTACTGTGGTGGGCAGTGCAGCTGTCTTCTCACCGGTCGTACCCATCGATGAATTGAGTGAGGCCGACTGGCAACGCGCCATTGACGTCAACCTGACCGGTTGTTTTCTGATCAGCAAGTACGCCATACCTCACCTGAAAACCTCGCGCGGCACTATTACGCTGATTGCCTCACAGATGGCCCAGGTCGCTAATGCGGGCCAAAGCGCTTATTGCGCGACTAAAGGTGCGCTTGTCCAATTAGCCAAAGGAATGGCGCTCGACTATGCCGATGCTGGAATTCGAGTCAATACACTCTCACCGGGAGGTATTGCGACCGATCGACTGGCAAAACGATTTGGCAACTTGGAACAGGCGCAGCGCATCTGGGGGCCCAAGCACCCGCTCGGTCGGCTTGGGGAACCTGATGAAATCGCGCGCGGCGCCGTTTTTCTGGCAAGCGACGACTCCAGTTTCATGACTGGCGCGGATCTCCTGATTGATGGCGGTTATACCGCCTGGTAGATCAGCATCTGTTGCCTGTTATCACTTTTGATCGGTCTGCAAGAACCCTCTCGACGTTACACACTTCGAGCGAGCATGTCGGTACATGATGTTCCACGAGCTCACCTAACTGCTGCATCCGCATAACTGCCAATGTCCTCTTCCTACCCAGTGATCCGTCTTATTGCAGCACTGACCCTGATGACGATCGCCGGGTCGGCGATGTATGCCGCCATTATGGTGCTGGAGCCCACGGCCCTCGAGTTTGGCAGTGGCCGTGGTAGCGCGTCCCTCCCTTATGCCAGCTTCATGGCGGGTTTCGCTGTCGGCGGCGTCGTCATGGGTCGTGTCGCTGACCGCTATGGGATCCTTGTTCCTGCTCTGCTNGGNAGCCTTGCCTTGCCCGCCGGTTTTCTCCTGTGCGTTCAGGCCACCTCCATCCTTCACCTATGCGTCGTGCTAGCCGTGTTGTGCGCATTTCTCGGCGCTGCGTTTAGTTTCGGACCACTGGTCGCCGATACCTCGCTGTGGTTCACCGCGCGACGAGGATTGGCTGTGGGCATCGTCATCAGTGGCAACTATCTGGCCGGTGCCGTGTGGCCACCAATATTGCAGCATTACTTCGATCAACAGGGATGGCGAGCAACCTTTAGCGACCTCTCGTGGTTCACGCTGTGCACGATGTTGCCGCTGTCGTTGCTGCTGGCACGACGACCACCNACAGAAACAATCCAAGATGCAACAACAAAACAGGCAGACGGTCATCGCCCACTTGCCATGACACCGCTGAACCTGCAGTGCCTGATCTGCGCCGCCGGAGTGGGTTGCTGNGTNGCCATGGCCATGCCACAGGTGCATATCGTTCCTTATGTGTTAGACCTNGGTCATCCAGCCGCCCGCGGTGCAGAGATGCTTGGCCTGATGCTTGGCTTTGGCGTCATCAGCCGTGTTGGGTCCGGCTGGTTGTCTGACCGCATTGGCGGCTTGAGGACACTGCTCATCGGATCAGGATTACAAACAGTGGTACTGATTGCCTTCCTCGGCTCAGATAGCCTGGCCTGGTTGTATGGCGTATCGATCGCTTTTGGCCTCTCCCAAGGAGGAATCGTGCCTTCTTATGCCATCATCTTACGCACCTTCTTTCCCGTCTCTGAAGCCGGCTGGCGAATTGGTCTAGCACTGTTTTTCACCATTGGCGGCATGGCGCTCGGTGGCTGGATAGCCGGGGTCTTATATGATCTGACCGGCTCCTACACTGCCTCTTTTATCAACGCGATCGCTTTCAATATCTTCAATCTCGCCATTGCACAGGCACTGCTTCAACGGGCGAAGCGACCACAAACTACAACAGCGTAAAGTTGCCTGATCCAATACATCACTCATCCTGGAGAAATACAATGAACATCACATCCAATCCCTCGACTGTCCATCCACCCCTTGGGCAATACGCCCACGTTGTCGAAGTACCGGACAATGCGCGGTGGCTGGTTATTTCGGGCCAGGTCGGCATTGATCGCAAAGGCAAATTGGCAACCAACGCGCGCAAACAGTCAGAACAAGCCTTACGCAATATCCTAGCCTGTCTGCGGGATCACGGTATGAGCAAGCGAGATCTCGTGAAGACCACGGTTTATCTCACCGATTCTCGTTTTATTGATGACTTTCGAGCCGCGCGTAAGAAAGTCATGGGAAGCGCCCTCTATACCAACACAATGGTCATTATTGACGGCTTGGCCACACCCGACATCGTGGTTGAAATTGAAGCATGGGCTGCCGGGCGCTAAGGAATTCGATCGAAATGACTCGCCCCTTGTGGCAACTCAGTGCCTGTGAAATGAGCGAGGGCCTGCGGGCGCGACGATTTCTTGCGATAGAGATCATGGAATCGGTCACCGGTCGCGTCCGGGCTCTTAACGGGCACCTCAATGCAATCGTCAGTGACTACACCGAGCAGGCACTGATCGACGCTAAGGCGGCTGACGCCGCCNCGGCTAGCGGTGGGGCNATGGGTCCACTNCACGGCGTACCCGTCACGATCAAGACCAACATCGATGTCTCGGGCACACCGACCCCTAATGGATTACCTGTATTCAAGGATCTGATTGCACCAGATGACTCTCCAGTGGTCCGTAATCTGCGCCGGGCGGGCGCTATCATCATTGGCCGCACCAACACGCCAGAGTTGTCGATGCGCGCGACGACAGACAATCCGTTACACGGTAGAACGCGCAATCCGTGGGATGAGGCCGCGAGTCCTGGTGGCTCCTCCGGTGGAGCGAGTGCCGCAGCAGCTGCCGGCTTTGGGCCCATTCACCACGGCAATGATATCGGCGGATCGCTCCGGTTTCCGGCTTTTACCTGCGGTCTTGCTACTGTAAAACCAACACTCGGGCGAATTCCCGCCTTTAACCCCTCGGCCCTTGCAGAGCGCGGGCTGATGAGCCAATTGATGTCGGTGCAAGGCGCTATCTGCCGAGAAGTTCGCGATGTACGACTGGCCACCCGCGTCATGACCGAGGGCGATGCCCGNGATCCCTGGTGGGTACCCGTTCCTTTTGATGGCAGTCCGATCGAGAACCCGGTCACCGTTGCCGTTACTCGAGAGTCCCACGGTTATCCCATCCATGCGGATATTCTGGCCGGCATTGACCGCGCTGCCGAGTATCTCAGTGATGCCGGTTATCACGTGGTCGAGGTCAAGACACCCTCCATCCTATCGGCCGCTCAGAGTTGGTTCAGCGTACTGGGTCACGAACTCCAGACCCTGCTCTTACCCGTGGCTCAANAACACGGCAGTCAGACGATCCAGGACATCTTTGCGCACTATGCCAGGATTGGTGATGTGATTGATGCCGAAAGTTANCGTACTGGCATTGCCGAACGCACAGCAATGACTCGCGAGTGGAATTTGTTTCTCGATCAATACCCCTTGGTGCTCAGTCCATTCCTGATGCGACCCACCTATCCCTGGGATTATGATGCGAGAGGATTCGATGCCTGCGCGGATCTTTTCCGCTCCGCGATCTACAGCACGGGGGTCAACTATCTCAGCCTGCCCGCGGGAGTCGTACCCATCGGGCTCATCGATGACCTGCCCGCCGGCGTCCAGTTGATCGGCCGTCGTTATCGTGAAGACCTGATTCTTGACGCGATGGAAAGCATCGAGCAGCGGGTGGGCGTACTGGTTCAACGCCTGTGGGAACGCGAAACGCGGGACTGATTCCCCCACCTTCCGACAACACTGATGCGATTGACCCCCCTTCAAGACACCTTTGCTCATGAGGTTCTTGACTTGAGCCTGTGGAAAGATCTGGATGAGACAACGTTAAACGGACTTCGCACGGCTTGGCGTCGACACGGCGTCCTGGTATTTCGTCGCCAGTCTTTGTCAGAGACTGAATTGGTACGTTTTTTTTCACACTTCGGGACATCTGAGATTATTGTCCGCACCGATTGGCAATCACTAAATCAAGATGAGGTCATTCATATNTCCAATATGAAAGACGCATCAGGACGATCGATCGGGGGACTGGGCTCCGGAGAACTTGACTGGCATTCAGACCAGTCGTATATGACTGCCCCAGCCACCGGTGCTCTGCTCTACATGGTAGAAATGCCCAATGAAGGGGGCACAACCTATTGGGCCAACCTGCAGCAAGCCTACGATGCGCTGAGCGAAGAAACCCGTTCGCAGATTGCCCATCTCGAAGCGATCTACGATTACGCCAAACGGCAAAGCACCTACGATGATGAAGCCCCTCTATCGCCTGCGCTGCGGGTAAAAACCCCGCCGGTACTGCATCCGCTCGTTTGCGTTAATCCCCAAACCCACCGAAAGTCTCTTTACATCGATCCGACCACCATGGTCGGAATCAGCGGGGCTTCAACCGAAGAAGGGGCTGNGTTGCTTGCGCACCTAAGCGCCCATGCCACCCAACCCTGTTTTGTTTATGCCCATCACTGGCAGGTTGGAGACGTCGTCATGTGGGATAACGGACAAGTCCTTCATCGGAGAGATCGCTTTGATGAGGCCACTCCTCGATGGCTGAAACGCCTCACCTGCCGATTGTCTCCCGAACACCATCTGGTGCCTGCCTCTAGACCCTACATTGGCACCTGATCCGGACAACCCAGTTCGGCCTGATTGTCCGAATGCAGTGGCATTGAACCGTACATCACTGCCAATCAGTACACTAGTTATTTTTGAAGACCACGGAGAACACCATCATGATCCATGTTTTAGCTTCGATTCATGTCAAAGAAGGCAAACAGGCGCAAGCCCTGGCTGCCATTCATGGCAATCTGGCTGCCGTGCGGGCGGAAGCCGGCTGCATTCAGTACACACCGGCCGTTGATATTGATACGGGTATGCCAGCACAGGAAACTGACGATTCAATTATCACTATGATCGAAACCTGGNAAGACTTGTCTGCGCTAAAAGCACACAGNACAGCCCCACATATGTTGACGTATCGAGAGTCGGTCAAAGATATCGTGGAGAAGGTGACTCTAAAAGTCCTTGAGGATGTCTGACGCGGCATGACACAGGCCGTATGACAACGGCACTCTAGAACCAGCGTGCTTTTTCTACTTTATTGATTAATTTTTCACCGGCGGCAAAGCGGCGCACGTTCTCGAGTACCGTCGCAAGGTGGCGTTCGGCGATATGAACTGATGCCGCCGCAACGTGCGGCGTAATCAGTACGTTATCGAACTGCCATAGTGGATGCTCGGATGGAAGCGGTTCATTCTCAAACACATCAAGTGCCGCACCCGCAATATGTTTTGCATTAAGCGCGCTGACTAATGCAGAAAGATCAACGATCACTCCGCGGCCGATATTAATCAGATAAGCCGACGCTTTCATCTGCACAAACTGTGGCGCACTAAACATGCGTTCTGTTTCAGGAGTGTGGGGCGCTGCGATGACCACAAAATCGCTCTCATTCAGCAGGCGGGGGAGTTCCTCAAGAGGCCACAGTGCGCTGACATCCGGTGGCCGTTCTATTTCAACCGGGTCGACCGCGATCACCCGCATGTCAAATGCGCAGGCTCGGCGAGCAATTTCTCGGCCAATACTGCCCAACCCCACAACACCCAATGTGCAGTCGGCAATGTCCAGGTGTGCACGGTCGATTGCACTGATGTGATCCGGGCCTGTGGCAAACGCGGTTCGCGCAGCTTCGCCGCCGATCGGCTCGTACAGGCATCGCATCTGCTGGCGAAGATAGAGATGCAGATTGCGGGCAAAACAAAGGATATAGCCGAACACATGATCGGCAATCACATCAGAATAAAGGCCGCGCATGTTCGTCAACACACAAGGATGCTCAATCAACTCCGGAAACACGAAGTGCTCAAGGCTTGCTGTCGGACATTGCACCCATTCGAGATTTTGCGCCGTAGCCAACATCGGCGGAGTGAGTTTTCCAAAAAACGCTTCGGCGTCAACCAGTGCCGATACCGCACTCGCTTCATCTGGTGCATTAACGATCGTCATACCGCCAGCAGCCGTTGTTATTGCAGCCAGACGCGTCTCATCGACGGCCGGATAAATGACTAGTTTCATGAGTGTCCGTTATCTGTCAGAAATTGACTGTTCAGAGAAACCCACTTACGCAATCCGATAGATGCGCTGCGCATTGTCGTGGAACAGCTTGGCTTTGTCACTGGCAGAGTAATCCTTTGTCAGTTTTTTGAAGGCATTCCATAACGTGTTGTAACTACAGCTGATTTTGTCTACGGGAAAATTAGACTCAAACAAGCACCGATCAACGCCGAAAAGTTCAATGGTCCGTTCATAATAATGAGCGCAGCCTTTGAGGAGATCGTCACTGGTCGGTGGTGCCGGTAATCGATGCCAATTAAAACCATTCACCTCCATCGCAAGCCCCCCCAGCTTGGTTACCACATTATCGCAAGCGGCGAGTTCGGTCATCGCCCGATCCCACTCAAGAAAAACCGCTGTGGCCTGATCGCTGTATGGACCAACGCCCAGCGGGCCACCCAAATGGTCCAGCACGATAAGGGTCTCAGGAAACTGGCGAGCGAGATGGATAACTTCATGCAGCTGCGTGTGATAACACCACGCCTCGAAAGTTAAACCGAATGTCGCAAGGTGGGCGAACCCCGACCGAAATGTTTTATTCATAAAAAGTCCCGGGGGCGGATCAGTCCGATGATTCGGTATTCTCGAATCTTCATGCCAGGTGGCGGCGTGCCGAATACCGCGAAACCGACCACCACCCGCCGCAATTTGTGCTTCCAACACAATGGGTACGGCATCACCCAGAGTCAGATCCACCGTACCGACGATCGCGGCTGCGACGCGGGTGTTACCGTAGTGGCCCGAAGCACTCATTGCGGCCATCCCGTTTGCAAATTCGGTCTCACCAATGGGTCGCATTGAGGTGGGCCCGTTCGCCTTAAACATGGCCCCACACTCGATAAACACAGTAGAAACGATGTTGTGACCAGAGGATGTGTCGCGAAGGAAGTCATCGAGCAGATAACATTCTTCAACACTGTCCGCACGGAAATTCCACAAATGATGGTGGGCATCACAGATAGGCAGTTTCGGGTCCAGCGTTGCCTCTATCGTTCCCG
>PAWW01000027.1 GCA_002714255.1 Acidiferrobacteraceae bacterium | reverse complement strand
CGCTGGGGCTGACGAGCGGTTGTGCATCGACCGGTGACGCAGTTGTTGGCGCCAGTCGGTCAACCGCAACATCTGCTGCGCCTGTTGGCGAGGTTAATCCAAGGATGGTAGAAGGCCCGGGTATTAACTTATCCGCCTTCTTTCGAAACCCGCAAGGGACCCTCAACCCAAGTCCCGTGGTGGACGATGCGGAGTATGCTGAGTACCTGGAGTGGAAGCGCTGGCAGGAGTTTAAGGCTTATCTTGAGTGGCAGCGTCAACGTCAGAATGACTGACCCTTCTGCTGTATTTCAGTGAATGATTAAGCCTGGCGGGTCTTTGCTCGTCGCCGCTAATATTTCAGTCGCTCAAAGATCAGCGACAGAATTCGATCGCCGGT
Organism: Acidiferrobacteraceae bacterium; assembly: GCA_002714255.1. Classification (GTDB taxonomy): domain Bacteria; phylum Pseudomonadota; class Gammaproteobacteria; order Arenicellales; family UBA868; genus UBA11791. Next base: position 14,818 of record PAWW01000027.1, on the reverse strand, counting down.
TTCACTTGGATTTCCCTCAATGTTCATCACATCGACGATGGTGTTGGTTCCCTCTGGTAACAATTGCACGCGATAAGTGCTGGCCGGTGTGATCGAATCTTTGTTCCAGAAGGCGAGTTTCTTAATGAGAGGCGTCGAATCTGGCGCACCCGGATCAGCGTAGCGGATGAAAAAACTGAGTGTCTCTGAACTTTTCTCTGAAACAGAAAAGCCAACCTCAGTTAACACTTGATCAAGGCGTTTCCAGGCGAGGGCCGGGCCGAGGGGTAAGGTCAATTGCAGTCGACCGGTGGCTCCTTCGCTAAGCGAAATCCCTGACACACCTTTTTGGCCGCCGACCACATGTTGTTCGCGCTTGCGCGCAAATGTTTTCAACTGTACGGCGAGCCGGGCAACGAAAGCGTTTGCTGTTGCATCAGTCAGCGCGATGTGGTCCTCGTCATAGACCGCGGCAACAACAATGTCGTTCTGTTGTCGNAACTGNAGNTGATANATGACCGGTTCACNCNNCCAGAATGCGAGCCGTTTTAGTCCTTTCCTTTCACCTGCAGGNTCGCGAGTATCGTAGTGAATGCGAAANGTCCAGGTGNCGCGGGTGATGTCGAGCGTTTGTAGGCCCATATTGAGGACGGCGGTATCGACGCGGTTCCAACTGTTGTCCAGTGTGTCATCGATCAGTATCAGTTGCTGGCCGNTGTCATCCAACGCGGTTAACACGCCCCGTTTGCTAAGGAGTGCTCGTTGCGCTTCTTGTTTGGCCGCNTTGAANGCCGAAAAATCAATAGATTGTGAGATGCCTTCTTGCGCTCGCCACTTAAGGAATTCGTTGTATTCAGCGCGTTTCTCNAAATCCTTAAATGCGCCAAAGGCTTTCAGTTGCCCACCGCTGGCACGTTGTCGGACGGCATCCGACAGGTGGATGCTCTCGTTTGCGCTAGGGGCGGTGAGATCAGGCGGTACTNCAAGAGACTGCAATCCATCGTCAAGGCGNACTGGAGTATCGAGGGAGTCGAGCGATTGGCAGGCCGCAAGCAGCCATACAGCCCCTAGTGACATCNCAGTGATGGGGATCAGTCGCTTGATCAACATGACGCCCAGATGGTTTCTAACGAGGTCAATGGGTGTCTCTTATTCGAATGGTTTTATTACGCCTGCAACTAACCGCTATTATAGGTCCAATTCCGGGCCGGCCACGGGACCCGTGCATTCATCGACAGCGGCCAGGTGGGAGACCTATCTTGACCCAATTCACTGCGAGTGATGCTGTCACGGGCCTGGTGCTGGCAGGCGGGCAAGCACGTCGTATGGGGGGTGAGGACAAGGGCCTGGTTTCGTTAGGCAATCGCCCGATGCTTTCCTGGGTGCTCGAGCGTTTTGCACCTCAGGTTGACGAGGTGCTGATTAGCGCCAACCGTAATCTTGAGCGTTACGCAGANTTTGGCCGGCAGGTAGTGACGGATGGAATGACCGGGTTTCTGGGCCCGCTTGCAGGGTTGGCGGCGGGTCTGGTCACGTCCCGCACGCCGTGGTTGGTGATGGTGCCTTGTGACTCACCGTTTTTGCCCCATGATCTTGTGATGCGCTTTCTTAATGTTGCCGCGCAATATGATTCACCGTTGGTGTGTGCACATGACGGCAACCGCCTGCAGCCTGTGTTCAGTCTTGTGCACACCCGTCTGTTGGCTGATCTGACCGAATACCTTGATGCGGGTGAACGTAAGATTGATCGTTGGTTCGACCGCCATCAATGGCGGCCGGTTGTTTTTGCCGAACACAATGACATATTTTTCAATGTCAACTCGCCGCATGATCTGCAACAGGTCGAAGCCCGCCTGCTTGCTGATTGACACAATGCCATTCGAGTGAAATAANGTTTTTGCCTGTGACTGTCGAATACGGTTAAATGGAAGTGCTGTCCGCTTGGGACTGAAGCGCTGGAATCAAAGGATTCTCTCTGGTATCACACATGTTCAAAAAGGTATTGGTTGCTAATCGCGGTGAGATTGCCTGCCGCATTCTCGAAACGGCTAAGCGTCTTGGCATTGCAACGGTCGCGGTGTATTCCGAAGTCGATGGCAACGCGCGTCACGTCGCTCTAGCGGACGAAGCCGTATGTATTGGTCCTGCGCCGAGCGCAGAGAGTTATCTCGATATCAATCGGATAGTTGCTGCCTGTGTTGAGTTGCAGGTCGATGCCGTCCATCCGGGCTACGGATTCTTGTCTGAGAACGCACGTTTTGTCTCGGCACTTGATGAGGCGGGCATCACCTTTATTGGCCCGAGTGTTCATGCTATCGAGGTCATGGGGGACAAGATTGCCTCACGCAAATTGGCGCTTAGCGCAGGATTGCCGGTTGTACCGGGTCACGATGAGGCATTGGCGGATGTTAATGCCGCATTGAAGCACGCCAGAATGATCGGTTACCCGGTGATGCTTAAGGCAAGCGCAGGTGGTGGTGGCAAGGGGATGCGGATCGCCATGGATGAAGCCAGCTGTCGTGAAGGCTTCGAGCGTGCACGTAGCGAGGCGCAGTCGAGTTTTGGTGACAACAGAATCTTTGTGGAGAAGTTTATTGCTGAGCCCCGCCATATAGAAATTCAGGTACTGGCGGACCAGCATGGACACTGTATTCATCTGAACGAGCGGGAATGTTCCATTCAGAGACGACACCAGAAGGTGATCGAAGAGGCGCCCTCACCGTTTCTGAATCATGCCACCCGTCAGGCCATGGGTGAGCAGGCACTCGCGCTGGTGCGTGCGGTTGATTACTGTTCGGCCGGTACGGTCGAATTTATTGTTGATCCTGGTGGCGATTTCTATTTTCTGGAAATGAACACACGGCTACAGGTCGAACACCCGGTCACGGAGTACATCACTGGATTGGATTTGGTCGAATGGATGCTAAGGATCGCAGCGGGCGAGTCCTTGACGCTTACTCAGAATGATATCGGCATCTCTGGTTGGTCAATGGAGGCCAGGTTGTATGCTGAGGATCCCTCGCGCGGATTCTTGCCGTCAACGGGTCGACTGTCTCGTTATCGACCACCGGCAACGGGTCGACATGTCCGAGTCGATAGCGGTGTTGATGAAGGTGATGAAATCGGTATTTATTATGATCCGTTGATGGCCAAGTTGATTACATACGGTGATAGTCGTAATGAGGCCATTGCTCGTATGCGTACGGCGCTGGATCAGTTTCGAATCGATGGTGTGACAACTAACCGATTAGCTTTGGCGGCATTGTTTGAGCACGAGCGCTTTCTCACGGGGTCCTTGTCTACGGGTTTTATTGACGAGAATTTTCCCAATGGTTTTGGGGAGCTAATGCCGAGCAATGAGGTGCGGCGCCGAATGGTTGCGCTGGCGGCTGTGCTGCATCATCGACTCGAGACACGGGCTGGTATTAATGACATCGTGCCCCCGGGGCGGCGGGAGTACAGCGTACGTTTGGGTGACTCGCGCGACCAGGTCGGGGTGCTTGAAACCCGCCAGGGTTATGAGGTGTTGCTCGGTGACGAGCTCATGACACTTAGAACGGAGTGGTGGCCGCCGCAGCCGGTAGTGGCATTTGAAATCGACGGCGCCGATTTTTTTGCCCAGTTTGATCGCCATGAAATGGGTTACCGCCTGCAACACGGATCGATCTCGCTATCGGTTCGAGTGCTACCGATTCATGTCGATGCCTTGTTCGACAAGATGCCGATCAAGATATCGTCACAGTTGACAAATTATTTACGCTCCCCNATGCCCGGACTGCTGGTTTCAATTGCAGTTGAGGTCGGAGATTCGGTCAACGCCGGTGATGAGGTGGCCATCGTCGAAGCCATGAAAATGGAAAACTCTCTTCGAGTAGAACGTGACGCAGTCGTAGCGGCAGTGCACGCGAGTCCCGGGGAGACATTGGACGTGGATCAACCGATTATTGAGTTTGAACCGGACGGGGCATGACCGCGGGTAGGATAATTGATCTGGTCGAGGCACTGATAGGCGGTGACCGTCGGGCACTGGCGAGAAGTATCACGCTAGTGGAGTCGCAGCGTGCCGAGGATCGAGAGGATGCAGAAGCTGTTTTGTCTCGAGTGATGCCGCTAGCCGGTGGTGCACTCAGAGTCGGTATCACGGGTGTGCCTGGCGCTGGAAAATCGACCTTGATTGAGACGTTGGGTAATGCCGCGATCGACTGCGGTCATCGAGTGGCGGTGCTTAGCGTTGATCCGAGTTCCACCATCAGCGGCGGATCCATCCTTGGAGACAAGACNCGCATGGCGACNCTGTCCCATAAGCCGCAAGCATTTGTGCGCCCGTCTCCAACAGTGGGCCGTNCCGGGGGTGTGGCACCAGGGACTCGCGAGGCCATTTATCTTTGTGAGGCCGCGGGGTTTGATTTCATTATGGTTGAAACGGTAGGTGTCGGCCAATCTGAACTGCACGTCGCCAGCATGACCGACATGTTTGTGTTGTTACTGTTGCCAGGTGCTGGGGATGAGCTCCAGGGGATCAAGCGTGGCGTGATGGAACTGGTGGATTTGGTCGCGGTGAATAAGTGTGATGGAGAACTCGCTGCGGCGGGGCAGCGGACCGTGGCCGAATTCGCGCAGGCACTTCGGTTGATGCCTCGTCANACGATCGACTGGACTGTCTCCGTCGTTGGCGTGTCTGCGTTATATAACGAAGGTATCGAGGGGATGTTGGAAACTATTATGCGCTTTGGTGCGTGTGTGCTCGCATCGGGAGCGCACCGGGAGCGTCGCAATGATCAGGCTCGGGAATGGCTGTGGGAAGAAATCCGCCAAGGCCTGGTGGAACGATTTTTTNGTGACTCGGCACTTGAAGCTCGCGCGAAGACGATTGAAGATAAGGTGGTCGCTGGCAACTTGTCAGGTACAGCCGGTGCCAGTCGATTACTGGATTCGGCTTTGAAAAAGCAACACTGAGCGTAGGTAATGATTGGTCATCTTAACCANGTAGCAATGGTAGTCCCGAATCTTGATGCGGCGGCAAGGCTTTACCGGGATACCCTGGGNGCGAGCGTGTCGATGCCGGTCGAGCTCCCAGAGCATGGGGTGGTGACCGTCTTTGTAGAACTGGGTAACACCAAAGTGGAATTGCTTCATCCACTGGGAGCGGAGTCACCTATTGCGCGTTTCCTTGAGCGACATCCGGATGGGGGAATTCACCATGTGTGTTACGAGGTCGAAGATATTCATGTTGCTCGCGACCGGCTCCAGCAGGATGGTTACCGAGTGTTGGGTGATGGGCAGCCTCGTGTCGGCGCGCATGGCAAGCCGGTGTTGTTTCTCCACCCAAAGGATTTTCTTGGCACGCTGATCGAACTCGAACAGGTTTAGATAGTCACCCCGCAATGCCAGTAGTGACGTTAGCTGGTGTGGTTCGCAGGGAGTCAGGATTGCTTCTGTCGAGGCAAGTACAGGTCGGTAATAGTCCCCTCGAAGGCCTCTGCTGCCAATGCGACGGTCTCGGATAGCGTTGGGTGGGGATGAATCGTGAGGCCAATATCTCCTGCTTCACAACCCATTTCTATGGCCAGAGTCACTTCGGCGATCAGTTCACCGGCGTTGGGTCCGACGATACCGGCACCCAGGATGCGGTGACTGTCCGGATCGAAGAGTAACTTGGTCATGCCTTCGCTGCGTCCAATACCGAGCGCACGACCACTGGCTGCCCATGGGAAAGCGCTTTTTTCGTAGTTGATCGACTGTGCCTTGGCTTCATGCTCGGTCAGTCCGACCCAGGCGACCTCAGGGTCGGTATAGGCAACGGATGGAATCAAGGTCGAATCGAACGCACTGGCCTCGCCTGCGGCCACTTCTGCGGCCACTTTGCCTTCATGGGTGGCCTTATGCGCCAGCATCGGCTGACCCACGACGTCACCGATAGCAAAAATATGCGGAACGTTAGTCCGTTGTTGGCGATCGACTGCAATAAAGCCGCGTTCATCAATGGTCACGCCAGCACGATCCGCATCCACAAGGGCACCGTTCGGTTGGCGCCCGATGGCAACGAGTACGCGGTCGAAGCGATCTTCCGCAGGTGCTTCGGCGCCATCGAAGGACACGACCAGTGCGTCATCGGTCGCCTCGATGGATGGCACGCGGGTCGATAGGTAGATGTCACTCACNTGAGTTTTGAGACACCGTTGCAGNGGTNTTACCAGATCAGGATCGGNACCGGTCATTAATTGGTCTAGCATTTCGACCACGCTGACATCGGTTCCGAGCGCTGCATACACCGTCGCCATTTCCAGACCAATGATGCCACCTCCGATGACCAGTAAGCGTTCGGGTATGTCTGTCAACGCTAGTGCACCGGTGGAGTCGATGATGCGATCGTCATTCGGTAGACCTGGCAGCTGCGTGGGGCGCGAGCCCGTCGCGATAATGGCCTGTTTGAACTGAACGGTCGTGGCACTGCCGTTGTCGTTAACGACAAGTCGGTTTGGTGATTGGAAACGTCCCTCTCCTCGGAGCACGGTGACCTTGCGTTGTTTGGCGAGACCGCTGAGGCCGCCGGTTAATTGTCCGACGATCTCTTGTTTCCACTGTCGTAATCGATTGAGATCGATGGTGGGTTGACCAAAGCTGACGCCAAATGCTTGCATTTCCTCGGCTTCGGTAATGACACGAGCTGCGTGCAGTAAGGCTTTCGAGGGAATGCACCCGACGTTAAGGCACACTCCGCCAAGCACAGGAAACTGTTCCACCAGCGCNGTGTTAAGACCCAGGTCAGCTGCCCGAAAAGCCGCCGTATAGCCGCCCGGTCCTGAGCCCACCACCACCAGGTCAAACTCGTGATCCGCATTATTNANGGGCGCATTGTCCGTAGCAGTTTTTGGGGCAGCAGTTTGCGAGTCATCGTCTTTAGCAGGNGCAGGAGCAGGAGCAGGAGCAGGAGCAGGAGCAGGAGCAGGAGCAGGGGTCACCGTGTCTGTTGGATCGGTTTCAAGGACNAGCACCGGCGAGCCCTTCGAGATGGCATCGCCAACCTGAACCAGAATGGTGGTCACCGTTCCTGCTGTCGTTGACGGCAGATCCATGGTGGCTTTGTCACTTTCCAGNGTNANTAAAGGCGATTCGACCTCAACGCGTTGCCCNACGCTCACGATGATTTCAACCACGTCGACGCTGTCGACATCACCAATATCGGGCAGTTCAATTGTCAGAGTGTTGGCCATGAGTAAAGATTCCAGTGACGCGCGGCCTAAAGCAGGACACGCCCGATGTCTTCAAGGAGAGATTTCAGGTGGACCACAAAACGTACTCCTTCGGCACCATCAATGGCTCGATGGTCATATGAAAGACTCAGTGGCAGCACCGACCGAGGTTGGAACGTTTCGCCGTCCCACAATGGCACCACGCGTTTGCGCGCAACACCGAGAATAGCAACTTCGGGGGCATTGACGATCGGTGTGAAAGCGGTGCCACCGATACCGCCAAGACTGGAGATGGTAAAGCAACCCCCCTGGAGATCGTCTGGTTTAAGTTGCTCGTCGCGTGCGCGCTGGCTGATGTCAGCCAGGGCCTCGGCGAGTTGCAGCACGCCTTGGGTATCAACGTCACGAATAACCGGCACAAGCAGACCCTGGTGGGTATCGACAGCGACACCAATGTGGCAATAGCGCTTAAGAATAAGATGGTCGCCGTCTAGGGATGCGTTAAACCGGGGGAAGTGGGTCAGCGCTGCGGCGGTGGCTTTGAGAATGAATGCCAGCAGGGTTAAGCGCACACCGGCGTCGTCGGCTTCTTTGGTTAATGAGGCGCGAAATTTTTCAAGTTCTGTGACGTCGGCTTCTTCGTGCTGTGTTACGTGCGGTACATTGAGCCAGGCCCGATTCAGGTGTGCGCCGGAAAGTTTTTGGATGCGCGACAACGGCTGTCGATCAATCTCGCCCCAGCGACTGAAGTCGACTGTGGGTAGCGCGGGGATGCCGCTCTGTGAAGGATGCCCGGCGTCGCTTTCGATTGGACCCGTGTGCGCTAGGGAAAGGACAGATTTGACGAACTGGGAGAGGTCTTCCTTCAGAATTCGATTTTTCCGTCCTGAACCCTCGACCTGATCCAGGTTGACACCGAGTTCACGCGCGAGACGGCGAACCGCTGGGCTGGCAAGTACAGCGCCAGTTTGCCCGGTTGGGAGTGGAGGCAGCGAAGGTGGCGGCTGATGATCAGCAGCTCTCCTGGCAGTGGGTGGTCGGTGTGATGGCGGCTTCGCCGGTTCGGTATGGTCCTGAACTGTGGGTGCATCGACCGTGGACTCTTGCGGAGTTTCTGTTGTGATTAATCGGTCCGGTGCGGTCTTGCTGCTGTCAGTTTGAATCACGGCGATGAGGCTGCCCTGAGCAATTTTATCGCCGACGTTAACGGCTATTTCAGTCACGGTGCCAGCAAAAGGTGCCGGTAGGTCCATCGTTGCCTTGTCGCTTTCAAGGGTGATTAGCGGTGTTTCTTTTTCGATCACATCCCCAGATTCAACCAGGACTTCAATCACATCGACTGCATCAAAGTCACCGATATCCGGCAGCAGAATTTGCTCAGAAGTACTCATGAAGACTCATATCGTGGTGGGATCAGGCTTGGCCGAATCCAGCGAGTATTGTTTGATGGCATCAGACACAGTCGATGCAGGGACTTGGCCTTCGTCCGCCAGCGCCTTGAGCGCGGTCAATGCAATGTACCAGCGATTAACCTCAAAGAACTGGCGTAATTGGGCGCGAGTGCCGCTGCGACCAAAACCGTCCGTGCCCAGCACTACGTAACGAGCCGGCACAAACTCTCGAATCTGATCGGCGTAACTGCGCACGTAGTCGGTTGCTGCAATGACCGGAGCATCATCGTTTTCCAGACACTGGGTAACATAGGCGTTCTTTGCAGGACCTTCAGGATGATGGCGATTATGCCGGCTGGCGGCACGACCATCACGCGTTAGTTCATTGAAACTGGTTACGCTCCAAATGTCCGATTGAACTCCATAATCGCGCATCAGCAATTCGCCTGCCGCCAGTGCCTCGTTCAGTATGGTGCCGCTTCCGATGAGTCGGACTCGGGGAGTCGCCTTACGAGCGCGGCGTGCTTTTTTCAGCAAGTACAGGCCCTTGAGAATGCCTGCCTCAGCACCTTCGGGCATCGGTGGGTGAACATAATTTTCGTTCATGACCGTAATGTAATAGTAGATGTTTTCCTTTTCACCAAACATACGGCGAAGCCCATCTTGCACAATCACTGCAAGTTCGTAGGAAAACGCGGGGTCGTACGAAATGCAGTTCGGAATCACCGAAGCCAGCAGCTGACTATGTCCATCTTGGTGCTGCAGTCCTTCCCCGGCCAAAGTGGTTCGTCCAGCGGTACCCCCAATTAGAAAGCCCCGCGCCTGGATATCGCCAGCTGCCCAGGCCAGATCACCGACCCGCTGCAGGCCAAACATTGAATAAAAGACATAGAAGGGCACCATGGCTACTCCATGGTTGGCATAGGCAGTGGCAGCGGCGATCCACGACGACATGGCGCCGGCCTCGTTGATCCCCTCCTGCAGAACCTGGCCCTGTTGGTCCTCGCGGTAATACATCAGTTGATCGGCATCTTCGGGCTCATACAATTGACCGAAAGGAGAGTAGATCCCCAACTGGCGGAACATGCCTTCCATACCGAAGGTCCGAGATTCGTCTGGAACGATGGGTACGATACGGTCTTTGATCTTTGAGTCGCGCACCAGGCTTGTCAATATTCGAACGAACGCCATTGTNGTTGAGATCTCGCGCTCGCCCGTTCCATCCAGAAGGCTCTGGAATGCATCCAACGGTGGAATGGGCAATGGCGGAGCAATNTCGCGGCGCGCCGGAAGATATCCGCCCAGTTCACGGCGGCGTTCTTGTAGATACTGTATCTCTGGACTGTCCTCGCCCGGCCGGTAAAACGGTGCGGACACCACCTCTTCGTCTGACAAGGGAATGTTGAATCGATCCCGAAATGCAATCAGAGCGTCTTCGGCCATCTTTTTTTGCTGGTGGGTGGTGTTCTGACCTTCACCGGACTCACCCATTCCGTAGCCCTTCACCGTCTTTGCCAGTATCACCGTCGGTTGGCCGGGGTGTGACACCGCTTCGGTGTAGGCGGCATAAACTTTGTGTGGATCATGTCCTCCGCGGTTGAGTCGCCAGACATCCTCGTCAGTCATGTTGGCTACCATTGCCAGTAACTCGGGATGTTTGCCAAAAAAGTGTTCGCGAACGAAGGCGCCGTCCTTGGATTTGAAGGCNTGGTATTCGCCATCAATCGCTTCGTCCATGCGNGCTTTGAGGAGGCCGTTGGTATCGCGCATGAGAAGTGGATCCCAGTACGATCCCCATATCACCTTGATCACGTTCCAGCCGGCACCGCGGAACTCACCTTCGAGTTCCTGGATAATTTTTCCGTTTCCCCGCACTGGACCATCCAGCCGTTGAAGATTGCAGTTGACGACGAAGATCAAATTGTCCAGTCCTTCCCGGCCGGCGAGGCCGATCGCACCCATGGATTCAGGTTCATCCATTTCGCCATCACCGATGAAGGCCCATACCTTCCGTTGGCTGGTGTCAGCAAACCCGCGGTGATGGAAATAACGGAGAAAACGAGCCTGGTAAATAGCCTGTATCGGCCCGAGACCCATTGACACAGTTGGAAACTGCCAGAAATCGGGCATTAACCACGGATGAGGATAGGAGGACAGGCCTTCGCCGCCCACCTCCTGGCGAAAGTGTTCCAGCTGTGATTCGCTGAGCCTTCCCTCGAGATAAGCGCGGGCGTAGATACCGGGAGCAGAGTGGCCTTGGAAAAAAATTAGATCACCACCGTGAGCCTCTGAGGGCGCATGCCAAAAATGATTGAATCCCACGTCGTACAAGGTGGCGGCGGAGGCAAAACTTGCAATGTGCCCGCCCAATTCCGAACTGGTCCGATTGGCACGAACAACCATAGCGAGTGCGTTCCACCGAATCAGGGAGCGGATTCGCCACTCAAGCGAGGCATCACCGGGAGATATGTGTTCACTGGATACAGGAATCGTGTTGACGTAGGTCGTATGGGGGCGGTAGGGAATTTGCATTCCTGTGCGCCTGGCGTGATCGATTAATTCCTCGATTAGAAAGTGGGCGCGTTCGTCGCCATCGATGGCGAGCACCGCGGCGAGTGCATCGATCCACTCCCGAGTTTCAACGGGGTCGAGGTCGTTCGCTTTGGCGCGAGGGTCCATTATTCGGTTTCCAGATTTCAGAAAATAGCCCGTCGCCGTGTCGAGAAAGGTTTTCGACAAGACCGGTTAACGAGATGATACCGCTTATGGCGACGCGGATTCCCCGTTGTTGAAGCGCTGGTCGGACCGTACTGGCGCGCACGGCGCATTCGTTGGGGTGAATCGAATCCCCTCAGATATCAGGGTTTCTAAATACTACAATCGTTCCCTTTAAATACGCGCTTTAATCCTAGATAGTTGACGAGTTAATGTCCCAGATTGCGCCGCATGGCGGAGCGCTCATCAAGTCGCGTGGAAGATACGGCCTGTTACGGCACTTAATCGGAGCATCGAAGCAACATGCGATGCGCGGGCTTCGCGAGGTGAACTCCCTGACTTGAGCGGTATCAGTCATTCTTACGGGGTCTTCAAAGGTGGCAGGATCTCCCGTGCATACGACTGCCATGGAGTCACTCGATGCAGAGGCAGAGGTACTTAAGCTCTGCAGACAAANGNATTGNTTGNGTGCAATCGANAGTGCGTTAGCGCGGCCCACTCTGTACGGACACGGNTGAGTCTGGTTTNTTNGCGTGNAGTAGTTTGGCGAGAAATTGCCCGGTGTGTGACTGCTCATGGGCGGCTACNACTTCCGGCGGACCGGNGNCNACCAGCCGACCGCCGCGATGACCNCCTTCGGGGCCAAGGTCAATAATCCAGTCTGCNGTTTTGATTACGTNNAGATTATGTTCGATGACAACGACCGTGTTGCCTTGATCTCGCAGCCGGTGAAGCACGCTGAGCAANTGNCGTACATCATGAAAGTGCAGGCCGGTGGTNGGTTCGTCCAGCACGTAAAGCGTGCGNCCGGTGTCTCGCTTCGAAAGTTCCCGCGACAACTTAATGCGTTGTGCTTCGCCACCTGANAGNGTNGTGGCACTTTGTCCAAGTTGGACGTAGCCAAGACCCACATCAATGAGTGTNTCGAGTTTTCGACGAATGACNGGNATCGCCTCAAAGAAGACGACCGCTTCTGANACNGTCATCGAAAGCACTTCNCTGATGTTGCGCCCGCTATANCGGATATCCAACGTTTCACGGTTGTACCGNGCGCTGTTACAGACGTCGCAGCCGACGTAGATGTCAGGAAGAAAATGCATTTCCACCTTAATTAGTCCATCGCCCTGNCAGGCTTCGCAGCGTCCGCCACGGACATTGAATGAGAATCGACCGGGTTTATAGCCACGGGCCCGAGACTCGGGCACTGCCGCAAACAATTCCCGAATCGGAGTAAATAGCCCGGTATAGGTGGCTGGGTTGGAGCGGGGCGTTCGGCCGATCGGTTTCTGGTCGATTTCGATNACCTTGTCGATCTGCTCTAGCCCTTTTATCTTTTTGTGTGGTGCCGGACGCAGGCGGCTATTGTTCAGTTTGTGCGCGGCAGCAGGGTACAGCGTGCCGTTGACCAACGTTGATTTGCCTGAGCCCGAGACCCCGGTGACACAAATGAAGAGACCGATAGGGAAATCAACGTCGATGGAGTCAAGATTATTTCCTCGTGCCCCTTTGATAGACAGCNATTTCTTTTTGTCCGCTGGGGTCCGTTCATGAGGCACTTTTATTGAACGCCGGCCACTTAAATATTGGCCCGTTAGTGATGCTGGATTCTTGCGAATCGTATCGGGTGGGCCTTGTGCTACGACCTGACCNCCATTGGCGCCGGCACCGGGTCCAAGATCAACCACGTGATCAGCATTCAGTATGGCTTCTTCATCGTGTTCAACGACGATGATTGTGTTACCGAGGTCCCGNAGATGGAATAAGGTTTCCATCAGCCGGCCATTGTCGCGTTGGTGAAGTCCGATCGATGGTTCATCCAGGATATACATGACGCCAACAAGGCCCGAGCCTATCTGAGAGGCCAGTCGNATACGCTGTCCCTCTCCACCAGACAGGCTTTCTGTCGCCCGATCCAGNGAGAGGTATTCCAGACCGACGTTGCAAAGAAAGCGTAGGCGGTCACTGATCTCTTTAATGATGGGTGCCGCAATTTCGCCATGGCGGCCCGATAGGCTGATGGTCGCAAAAAAAGACAATGACTCCTCTACCGGAAGGGTGGTGATACTGTCTATCGGGCGTTCCGCCACAAATACGTGGCGAGCCTCCGCCCGGAGGCGACTGCCTGAACAGGATTCGCAGGTCTGGTTTGTCAGGTAGCGACCGAGATCTTCGCGCAGCGTTGTCGACTCTGATTCATGGTAACGGCGCTGCATATTGGGTAGTACGCCTTCAAATGTATGTGTCCGTCGACGAGAGCGGCGACCATGTGATCGTAAGTACTTGAATTCGATGCGCTCACTACCGCTACCGTTAAGAATGGTGTTGCGCACGTTTGCAGGTAGCTGATCAAAGGGTTTTTCGATATCAAAACCGTAATGCTCAGCTAAACAATTAAGCAGATTAAAGTAGAACGCATTGCGCCGGTCCCAGCCAGCAATCGCGCCGGCCGCAAGGCTAAGCGAGCTGTCATGGATGACTCGATCCGGGTCGAAAAATTGTCTTGCGCCGAGGCCGTCGCAAGTCGGGCAGGCACCTGCCGGATTGTTAAACGAAAACATTCGAGGTTCGAGTTCGTCGAGGCTGTATCCGCAGTGTGGGCAAGCATAACGCGCAGAAAAGAGCAGCTCCTCCCCACCCACACCTTGTTGGTCGACCAATTGGATGATGGCTATATCGTTTGCCAGGGCCAGTGCCGTTTCAAACGACTCAGCCAGTCGTTGGGCGCTATCTGAATGAACCACGACGCGGTCGATGACAACGTCAATCGAGTGCTTTTTTTTCTTGTCCAGAGCTGGCGCCTCATCGAGTTCATAAACAGTGCCGTCGATTCGCACACGGACAAAGCCTTGACTGCGCAGGCCCGAAAGCATTTGGAGATACTCGCCCTTGCGGTCTCGAATAACCGGGGCCAAGAGGAGGAGTCGAGTGTTTTCGGGAAGCGCTAACACTCGATCAACCATTTCGCTCACCGTGGTGACGGTGAGCGAGACACCGTGATCTGGACAACGGGGATCGCCGACCCGCGCATAGAGCAGTCGCAGGTAGTCGTAAATTTCTGTCACGGTGCCGACAGTCGAGCGAGGGTTGTGAGAGGAAGATTTCTGTTCGATGCTGATGGCTGGGGAAAGTCCTTCGATCAGGTCGACCTCGGGTTTTTCCATTAAGGAAAGAAACTGCCTAGCATAGGTTGATAAGGATTCGACGTAACGGCGCTGGCCTTCTGCGTAAATTGTGTCAAAGGCGAGGGATGACTTACCCGATCCAGATAAGCCGGTAAGCACAATCAGGCGGTCGCGCGGCAGATCAAGAGAGATATTCTTGAGATTATGCGTCCGCGCGCCCCGTATCTTTATCTCTCGCATCATCAGGAATGGCTCGGCAAAACTGGTAATATTAGAACGTGTTGTGTGGCCGGCACAAAGTTTTGGCATTGCGCGGTTGGACACAGCGAATGTGCCGGATTCACCTTTGGTGGTTTGGGCCACGCTTCCTGCCAATGAGTTTGATGCGTGTTCGGCTGTGAGCATTGAGTGAACCCAG
>PAWW01000026.1 GCA_002714255.1 Acidiferrobacteraceae bacterium | reverse complement strand
TTCATCCAGTTCATTCTCCGCAATCTTTCGAAGGATACGCCGCATAATCTTGCCCGACCGGGTTTTTGGTAAACCCGGTGCCCACTGAATAACATCCGGTCGCGCAAATGCGCCAATCTCTTTGCGCACNANTTGAACCAANGCCTCGCGCAGCGCATCTGATGGGGAAGTNCCCACGTTCAATGTNACATACGCATAAATTCCCTGCCCNTTAATATNATGTGGATAGCCCACCACGGCTGCCTCGGCGACATCCCGATGGAGCACGAGCGCACTTTCGATNTCTGCCGTACCCATTCGGTGACCGGACACATTGATCACATCATCGACTCGACCGGTTATCCAATAATAGCCCTGTTCATCACGGCGGGCGCCATCGCCAGTNGTGTAGTAGCCCGGATGTGCTGAGAAATAGGTCTCTTTGAATCGCTCGTGGTCTCCGTACACGGTTCGCATCTGTCCTGGCCAGGATCGCGTGATAACCAGATTACCCGCACCGGCGCCCTCAATCTCCTGACCATCATCACCGATCAANGCCGGCTCAATACCGAAAAATGGGCGAGTCGCTGAACCGGGTTTGAGTATCGTGGCGCCCGGCAAGGGCGTGATCATGATGCCCCCTGTCTCCGTTTGCCACCACGTGTCAACNATTGGACAACGCTCGTCACCGACAATCCGGTAGTACCATTCCCAGGCTTCCGGATTGATCGGCTCTCCCACGGTACCTAAAAGTCGCAGACTGGACCTCGATGTCTGCCTAACCCAGTCATTCCCGAGCCCCATCAGGGCCCGAATAGCGGTGGGAGCGGTGTAGAAAATATTAACNTGATGACGATCCACGATTCGCCAAAAACGACTGGAATCGGGGTATGTAGGCACCCCTTCAAACATCAATGTGGTCGCGCCGTTGGCCAACGGCCCGTAAACGATNTAGGAATGTCCCGTTATCCAACCCACATCGGCTGTACACCAGAAAACCTCATTGTCCTGATAATCGAAGACCAGGCGGTGGGTCATCGCCGCATACAACTGATANCCGCCAGTGGTGTGCAACACCCCCTTAGGCTTTCCGGTTGAACCCGAGGTATACAGAATNAACAGTGGATCCTCCGCATCCATCTCNTCCGCNGGACANTCGCCANNCATCGCTTCCATGGCCTCTTGATACCAGACATCACGGGACGCATTGCCCGGCACACTATTGCCTGTGCGGCGAACGACAATAGTCGTATGAACGTTTGGACACCCTTCGAGCGCANTCTCAACGTTCGCTTTCAGNGGCACATTCCGNCCACCCCGTGGCCCCTCATCCGCCGTCACAATCACACGGCAGTCTGAGTCCAGAATACGGTCGCGAAGAGAATCAGGCGAGAATCCGCCAAAAACAACAGAGTGAATAGCNCCGATNCGGGCGCATCCCAACATGGCGANNGCCGCCTCGGGAATCATCGGCATATAAATTGCTACGCGATCGCCTTTATTGACTCCGCGTGATTTCAGCAGGTTTCCGAACCGCGACACTTCACTATGCAACTCGCGGTAACTAATCAGTCGTTCATCACCGGGCTCATCCCCTTCCCAAATGATCGCCGTGTCATCACCCTTCGACTCTAGATGTCGGTCGAGACAGTTATAGGAGGCGTTCAATTTCCCCCCTTCAAACCAGCGGATATCGCCCGAACCAAAATCGGCGTGGCTAACCCGTTCCCAGCCTTTGAACCAAGTCACATATTTTTCGGCCTGCTTCGCCCAAAACGTTTCAGGTGAACTGATCGACTCCGCATACATCGCCTGATACGTTTCGTCATCCATATGCGTTGTGGCAGCGATATGTGGCTTAACCGCAACGACCCGTTCATCTGCCATAACTATTTCCTCAAGCTTTACGTTTCAGTCTCAGGGCAGCCTGCCGTTTGGACTATGACTCGCCCTCTAGCGTTTCGATCCCGAGCCGCCTCAACCAATCACGGTGCGCGAGCAGTTCATTTTCATTGGCCGGCACGACCAACGGCGAGCGCGCCATCGAATGGGTTTGCTCACCAATGTTGGGTCCGGTTGGTGTTGTTCCCCGCCGTGCCGAGGCCGAACCTTCAAAGTGCAACGTTGTTTGCCCACCGGTCATCGCAAGATACACATCGGCGAGAATCTGCGCATCTAGCAAGGCGCCATGATGGGTGCGATCTCGCCCATCGACGCCATACCGACGGCTGAGTGCATCCAGGCTGTTGCGCTGACCCGGATGGAGTCGCCGAGCCAGATCCAGAGTGTCATGGATTTCGCACATGTCCTGAAGCAATTTCGATGGATCAGGTAATAATTTAATCTCCGCATTGAGAAAACCCACATCAAATTCTGCATTGTGGATCACCAGTTCCGCCCCCTGTACAAAAGCGAACCACGCCTGTGCAATCTCACTGAAATCTGGCTGGTCCCTCAGAAATTCATTAGACAGTCCGTGAACAGCATAGGCTTCTGGATCGACCTCTCGATGCGGATTAACGTGTGCCTGAAACTGCTCCCCCGTAACGCGTCGATTGACCACCTCGATACAGCCTATTTCTATGACTCGGTGACCTCTTCGCCAGTCAAGCCCCGTGGTCTCTGTATCAAGCACCACTTGCCTCATGAGGCGCACTCCGAATCCGTAGCACCGTTAGCCAGCCAACGATCGATGGCCGCGTTAGCCAGGCCGTCGGCCCGTTCATTGCCCACGTTCCCGGCATGACCGCGAACCCATTGCCACTCGACCTCATGGTGACTCTGTGCTTCATCGAGGGCCAACCACAAGTCCTGATTCTTCACCGCCCGGCCGCCTGAAGTTCGCCAATTGCGCCGTTTCCATTCGGCGATCCACTCTGTTATTCCTTTGCACACATAGGTGGAATCAGTGTAAACACGCACGCGCGCCGGTTGGGACAATGCCAGCAACCCTTTCAGCACCGCGCACAACTCCATTCGGTTGTTCGTAGTATTGCCCGTTGCACCCATCATTTCCTGATCGCCCTTGGCGCTCAACACGACCACTCCCCAACCACCCGGCCCTGGATTTCCCCGACACGCTCCGTCGGCATAGATTTCAATCAACGGCTCCGCATACTCCGCACTCATTATTTCTTAGTCCATTGCGACCGAAGCGGTTTAACGTCGCCACCTGACTGGCGGTGGGCACCACCGACGATCGCAAATTTCCGACCATTGGCCCTGCGTCGGAACTGCTCTTGCACCGGCACTAAACGGGCCGAGGCGTTGCGTTTGCGCGCNACCACCACATACGCACCCCCCAACAGAGGCCACCATCGATCTCCCATGGCCTCCATGAAACCAAGACCTTCCAACCATCGAGACGATTGTAGCGGGGGTCTGTAGAAACACGTGCGACCCCCCACCACCTTCAGTTGTAACAGNGACAACCAGTCATGCAAGCGTCCAAGCGACAGGTAACGACCGTTCCAGGGTACCTGTTTAGTTCGACGAATCATCTTTGCCCCGCCCCATAANCCGAGGAGATTGAATCCGCAGATCACNACNAGGCCTTCAGGTGCCATGATCTGCACAACCTCCCGCAGCGCATGGCGCGGATCGACCGCGAAATCCAACGAATGGCGCAACAATACCAGATCTACCGTTCGCGCCATCAACGGAAGCTGTTCCAGCCGGGCGGTCACTCCCGCCGGCGCGCTAGCAGTTGATGGTGGGGCAAGGCAGATGCGGCGTTCACTTTGAATGCCACTAAACGCACTCATTCGACCCGGACCCACATCGACCACTACATCGTAATAACGAGCCGGCAAAATCGTTGAGATCACACCTTCTTCGGCCTCATGCAGCGCAACCCCCAGGACTGAATCAAACCAATTGACCATTGCGAGNTAACGGATAAGGCTGCGTCGTGCCAAAAGCAGGTCTAACCAGACTTTTCGCTTGGCAAGCGGAGAACGCAGCAAATAAGCCGGGTGATAGGTAACGATCAGCGGAATCCGAAAGGGCTCGTAGTGATGCATTCGACCGCGCAACTGCCCGATGGACTCCGTTGTCTTCAGTAAGGATTGCGCCGCGAATCGGCCCAATGCCATGATCATCAAGGGTTGCACCCATTCCACCTGTCGATGAAGAAATGACTCACAGGCAGCGACTTCTTCTCCCCCGGGATCACGATTATCGGGCGGGCGACATTTCAATACATTAGCGATGTACACGTCTTCACGATCGAGCCCCAGTGCGAATAGCATCGAATTCAACAGTTGGCCCGCGCGACCGACGAAGGCCTCTCCCGAGCGATCCTCTTCCCGCCCCGGTGCTTCCCCCACAAACAACCAGCTCGCCTTGACATTACCCGAGCCAAAAACTACACGGTTACGCGTCTCGTGGAGGACACACCGAGTGCACATCGCTGCCTCTAAGGCCAACTGATCGAATGTGCTAGAGCCGCCCTGTGTTGGACTGGCTTTGATAACTGATGGGTCTTTTGGGCGTGTCGTCCCCTCTTTATCTACTTCGGAAACTGAGGGACGATTCTGCCATCGAGTAATCCCAAGCGCTTTGAGATACTGTGTCCGCCGCGCCAGGTTCATGCCGTTAGAACCCACATGAGGCCGCCTATACGCCGCTACCGCGTTTCTGACTCAGCCGATCCCCTTGCGTCTTCAGTTTATTCAGCGCGTTGACATAAGCCTTGACAGAAGCGATGACAATATCGGTATCGAAACCTACACCGTTGCCGATTCGGTCATTTTGCTGCAACCTTACACTGACCTCACCTTGTGAATCAGTCCCAGCGGTCAGATTCTTGACCGAATACAATAACAATTTACTCGATGAAGCGACGATGGCTTCGACCGCCTTAAAACAGGCGTCTACTACCCCGTCACCTTCAGCGGTGGCACCGCGGGATTCCCCACCCACTTCAAGGGTAATGGTCGCGGTGGGCACGCCCTCGGTGGTTGATCGAGTATCCATGGCCACTAACCTGATGGCATTCGATGAGATCACGTCCTCCTGACGGGAAATTAACGCCTGCAAGTCTTCATCGAAAATTTCGTGCTTCTTGTCCGCCAGCTCCTTAAACCGCTTAAACACATCGTTGAGTTCCTCCTCCGTTTGCAGGTCAATGCCGAGCGCCAACAGCCGCTCCCGAATAGCCCGGCGTCCCGAATGCTTTCCAAGCACCATTCGATTCTCGGCCCAGCCTACGTCCTCAGCTCGCATGATCTCATAGGTTTCCCGGCTCTTTAACACCCCGTCCTGGTGAATTCCTGACTCATGTGCAAACGCGTTGGCACCCACAATCGCCTTGTTCGGCTGTACCGCGAAACCGGTGATGCTGGAAACCAGACGGCTTACTGGAACGATATGTTGCGTTTCAATGCGTGTGTCGCAACTAAACATATCCTGCCTGGTACGCACTGCCATCACGACTTCTTCCAGGGAAGCATTACCCGCACGCTCGCCCAACCCATTAATGGTGCACTCAACCTGCCGAGCACCTACCGACACACCAGCCAAGGAATTGGCCACCGCCAGGCCCAGATCGTTATGGCAATGCACAGAAAAGATGGCCTTATCTGCATTGTTCACGTTGGCCATCAGATACTCGATGAGTTGACCGAACTGATGGGGTAATGTGTAGCCAACGGTATCGGGAATATTGATCGTCGTTGCGCCGGCCTCAATCACGGCCTCGATAATACGACACAAAAAGTCCGGCTCNGAACGTCCGGCATCTTCGGGAGAGAACTCGACGTCATCTGTTTCATTTCTGGCCTGCTTAACAGCGGCCACCGCCCGCTCCAATACGTCTTGTGGTTGCATGCGTAACTTCTCACGCATATGTAACGGGGAAGTCGCAATAAAAGTATGAATTCGCGGCGACGCTGCCGGCTTGACCGCTTCCGCTGCCAGCGCCACATCTTGTTGGTTAGCTCTGGCAAGTGCGCATATCGTGGTCATTTTGATTTCCGCCGCGATCGCCTTTACCGCAGCCAAGTCGCCGGGACTGGCCGCTGGAAAACCCGCCTCTATCACATCGACCCGCATGCGTTCGAGCTGGCGTGCGATATGCATCTTCTCCTCCGCCGTCATGGATGCGCCAGGGCTTTGTTCACCATCTCTAAGCGTAGTATCGAAAATAAGTAACGGTTCTTGCATGTTGGCCTCCATAGACCACAAGTACTTAGAACATGAGATCGACCCTGCAGCGCTCTGGGACGGCTGTCGGGGGCGCGGTGTCAATCGCAAACGACACGCCGGAGCCGGCGAATCCAGGGTTGTAAAGTATTGTTTTGTTGGGGGGGATTATGCGCTGCAGCAGCGCAGGAGCGGGCGGAGCAACCTCAAAGAAGCCATCACACCNGCAAACGATATGATATTTTTGCCCTTCAAGATCAACCATGTACTGTTTNATCTGTCCATCGCATCAGTATAACCGGCCCCTGGATCTTGTCAAAATCAGCCACCCTGACTCGGGGAAGACGAGTCGTCCTCCGCTACAGCGTCAGCCACCTCAGCATCATCGGTACTTCCGTGCGACCCCCGACGAACCAACCAACCGATCGGTCCGGAAACGAAAAATGCTAATGACAACACACTCAGTACGGTGGGCGGATCAAATGAAACGAGAATGAATCCACCGACCAGCACCAGCACCGCCACAAAAGGAACCCGATTCCTTAGATCAAGATCCTTAAAGCTACGATACGGGAGCGTGCTGACCATCGCCAATCCCAGCAGCAACATAAGGATCATTGCCGCGACCGTTAAGACCTCTCCTTTGATTTGATATGAGGCCAGAGTCCAGACGCCACTCGCCAATACGGCGGCCGCCATCGGGCACGGTAGACCCTCGAAGTATCGTTCACTCTTACTGCTTTGTGCGTTAAAGCGCGCCAGTCGAAGTGCTGCTGCCGCGACATAAAAGAAGGCGATTAGCCAACCCACCTTACCGAGGTCTTTCAGCCCCCACTGGTAAAGCAACAGCGCAGGAGTCAGCCCGAAGGCAATCACATCTACCAGGCTGTCGTATTCTTTGCCAAAATCACTGACCGTGTTGGTCATGCGCGCAACCCGGCCGTCGAGTCCGTCGAGCACCATCGATATCAGAATTGCGATCGCAGCCGCCTCAAAATGACCCACCAGAGACTGAATAATGCCGTAGAAAGCGGCAAACAACCCCGCCGTCGTTAGCAGATTTGGCAAGACATAAATTCCGCGCCGGGAACGATCACCGAAATTCACGTTACTGATTTTCTTGGCCACTTTATCTATCGCGATTGAAGATACGCAATCGTATCAGTTCCGGAGAGAACCCACTGGCCCAATCTAACCGCAATATCCGCCTCTAGCGGCAGATAGACATCAACTCGTGAGCCGAATTTAATGAAACCATATCTTTGACCGGTGATCACCGTGTCTCCGTGTTTGATATCACATGAAATTCGCCTAGCGATCAGGCCGGCGATCTGTACAACAACGACATCCTCGTCAGTCCCTGTTTGGATCCACAGCGCGTTGCGTTCATTTTCTCTAGAGGCCTTGTCCAGGGCAGCGTTGAAAAACTGCCCGGCATGATACCACCTGCCTCGAATCTTTCCGGCGATCGGAATGCGGTTTGAATGCACCGAAAAAACATTCATGAAAATCGANAACTTGAGCGCGTCCCGTTCAAGATACGGNTCTNTCGCCCGCTCGAGGGCAACCACCTTGCCATGCGCGGGCGAGACGATCGCACCCGCGGCCCCCGAGATTTCCCGAGTCGGATCCCGAAAGAACTGGATAACAAAAAATAACACCAACCACAATGGCCAAGCCCAGGCTNCACCCAGGNCCCAGTGCACCACAGCGGTGACCGCCGTNACAAACCCGACAATCGACCACCCCTCCCGCGCAATCATCACAACGCGACGACCCGCATCAACCTGAAGCCATAGGCAACCTAGTTAACGTCCTTATCGACCAGTTTCCCCTGTTGAATCCAGGGCATCATTGCGCGCAATTTGGCTCCCACTTCTTCTATCTGGTGAGTCCTCGCTTGATCCCTCAGAACGTCGAACTTTGGCGTATTAGCCCGGTTCTCATCCATCCATTCATTAGCAAAAGCGCCTGACTGAATCTCTCCAAGAATTCGCTTCATCTCCGCCTTAGTCTGGTCATTGACGATCCGCGGACCGCGGGTCAAATCACCATACTCAGCGGTATTCGAAACGGAATAGCGCATATTCGCAATACCACCTTCATAAATCAGGTCAACAATCAACTTCGTTTCGTGNAAACACTCGAAATAGGCCATCTCGGGCGCATAGCCAGCCTCAACCAGAGTCTCGAAACCCGATTGGATAAGTGCTGTAATTCCTCCACAAAGCACTGTTTGCTCTCCAAACAAGTCCGTCTCGGTTTCTTCTTTGAATGTCGTTTCGATGACTCCGGCCCTGCCACCACCGATACAGGCGGCGTAGGCAAGTGAAATATTTCGTGCTGCCCCCGTTGAATTCTGTTCAACGGCAATCAGGCAGGGCACACCGCCTCCCTCGACATAAGTTGATCGCACCAGATGACCTGGCCCTTTGGGCGCGATCATTGCCACATCGATATCGCTTTCAGGTTTAATAAAACCAAAATGAATGTTGAATCCATGCGCAAATGTGAGTAACGCACCGGACTTCATGTTCGGCTTGACTTCTGTGTTGTAAATGTCCGCCTGCAACTCGTCAGGCAACAACATCATGACGACATCGGCGTTACTGACCGCATCGGGAACCGTCGCCACCTCTAAGCCTGCTTTTTGTGCCTTGGGCCGAGATCCTGAGTCTTCCCGAAGCCCGACCACAACCTCAATGCCACTATCGCGCAAGTTGTTCGCGTGCGCGTGCCCCTGAGAACCGTAACCGAGGACCGCCACCCGTTTTTCCTGAATGACGGAGAGGTCTGCGTCGCTATCGTAATACACTTTCATGTGATGTTTCCCTGAGAAATTACGTCTGATTAACCAAAAACCAATCTACGTTTGGCGATTTAACTCACCGCCTTGTCTGGTGCCGCGGGTAATACCCGACACGCCTGACCGGACTAACTCGATGAACTGCGTTCGACCACATGCTTCGACAAACGCATCAAGGCGCTCTCCGGTGCCCGTTATTTCAACCGTACAATTCGATTGACAGATATCGATGATACAACCATTGAACAACTCTACCAGCACCTTAAGGTCACTCAATGGAAGCTTTGCCAGCGCGACCTTCGCCAGCAACATTTCCCTTTCGATATGTGCACCCTCGGTCAGATCAATCAGTCGAACCACATCAATTAACTTGTTCAGCTGTTTCGTGATTTGCTCAATCACAAGATCCGACCCGTACGTCACGATAGTCATATGAGACAGCGTCGCGTCGTCAGTCGGGGCTACCGTCAATGACTCGATGTTATATCCACGAGCCGAGAATAGTCCGGCCACTCGACTTAACGCGCCTGCTTCATTTTCGAGCAAGAGCGAAATCACCCTACGCATTGATTAGGCCAACTCACGCTCTTCATGTATTTCNCCATGCCGAGACGGTTTCAAATGCATTTCGTTGTGCCCTGCGCCAGCGGCAATCATGGGATAAACATTCTCAGTCTGGTCCGTGATGAAATCCATAAATACAAGGCGATCGTCTGAATCAAATGCCTCTTTCAAGGCCCCTTCTACATCGCCAGGTTTATCGATGCGCATACCCACATGCCCAAAACTCTCAGCCAACCGAACAAAATCCGGCAATGCATCCATGTAGGAGTGGGAATAACGGGACTCGTAGAAGAATTCCTGCCATTGACGAACCATGCCCATGTACCGATTATTTAACGCAATCACCTTAATGGGCAGATCATACTGTTTGCACGTCGACAGTTCCTGAATGCACATCATGATGCTCGCTTCCCCGGTGATACAGGCCACCGGCATATCCGGATACGCCAACTGAATACCCATGGCCGCTGGCAAGCCAAACCCCATCGTACCCAAGCCACCGGAATTGACCCATCGGCGCGGTTGATCAAAACCGTAGTATTGCGCAGCCCACATCTGGTGTTGACCAACATCGGATGCGACAAATGCCTCGCCCTTGGTTATCTCAAACAACTTCTGAACAACATACTGCGGCTTAATGAGTTCATCACTTGCATCATAATCAAGACAATCAATCCCGCGCCACGCATTGATGGTATTCCACCAGGCATCGATTGCACCGGAAACCAGTTTATCTTTCCGTTGGCGAACCAAGGCGACCATTTCGCGCAACACCGGCGCCGCCTCGCCCACGATCGGCACCTCGACACCGACATTCTTACCGATAGACGAGGGATCCACATCAACGTGAATAATGCGAGACCGAGGAGAAAATAACTTGAGGTCACCAGTCACTCGATCATCAAACCGGGCACCCACCGCGAGCATCACGTCACACTCGTACATGACCATGTTAGCCTCGTAAGTCCCATGCATACCCAGCATCCCGATGAACAGCGGATCACTGGCGGGAAAAGCGCCAAGACCCATCAGCGTGTTCGTGCATGGGTACTGGAGTTCACGCACTAGCTCGCACAATTCCAATGTGGCGCTGCCCTGGACAACACCACCCCCGGTGTAAATGACAGGCCGCTCCGCCTGCAGCAGCAAATCTACTGCCCGAGAAATCTGTTTGGTATGCCCCTTCTGAACGGGCGCATAAGAACGCATTTCAATCGACTTCGGATACACATATTCAGCCTGGGCGGCTGTCACGTCTTTGGGGATATCGATCACCACTGGACCTGGACGTCCCGTGGTGGCGATGTAAAACGCCTTCTTTATTGTCATTGCCAGGTCGTTGACGTCTTTGACGAGGAAATTGTGTTTGACACACGGGCGAGTGATACCAACGGTATCCACTTCCTGAAAAGCATCATCCCCTATCAGATGTGTTGCCACCTGGGCGGTGAGCACCACCATGGGTATCGAATCCATATAGGCCGTCGCAATACCTGTCACNGTGTTGGTCACACCTGGACCGGAAGTGACAAGCACCACTCCAGGCTTGCCGGTGGCGCGGGCAAAACCGTCAGCCGCGTGAGTGGCACCTTGCTCGTGCCGAACGAGGATATGCCGTACTTGGTCCTGCTGATAAACCGCATCATAGATATGGAGCGCCGCTCCGCCGGGGTAGCCAAAAAGAAACTCGACACCCTCATCTTTCAAACAGGCCAACACAATCTGTGCACCGGTTAATTTCACTTGCCCCCCTGAACCCTTAATAAGGAAATAGCACTATGTCGACACAAACTACTACGATGAATCAAGTATATACAGCGTTTTTTAAATCTGCAAAATCATTTTATTCTGCACATCATTGAGTAGTCGGCGTTTATATCGAAACACTCCCAGTCAACGTATCGTCCATATCCTCTCCCTACGTATGTTTTCGCTCTTAGCCCAATGCAAGAGACAGGTTGGGAGTACGCTATAGTCTACTCGCACGATCGGCCTCAACTATTGGCAAAACGACTCGCCGCGTTAGTCACCAACACTGTTTTTCACACAATGGATATCACAGGACCCGTTGTTCTGATCTCGGATCTGCATCTGACAGCCGAGGATCCCTCCGGGCTTGAGTGCTTTGAGGCTTTTACGCAGCATCTCCACGGCGTTGACCAACTCTATATCCTAGGGGATCTTTTCGAATACTGGGTCGGTGATGACAGTGCCGAGGCCCTTGGTCTCACCGGTGTGTGTACCGCACTCAAGAGGCTTCATGAGTCGGGCACCCAAATCACCCTCATGACCGGCAATCGGGATTTCCTATTGGGCCAGGATTTCTGCAAAAGCACCGGTTGTCATCTCTTGCAGGAGCCCGCCGAAGAGGAAATCTCAGGTCACCTGATACTTCTGCAACATGGGGACAAACTGTGCACAGATGACATCAACCATCAGCNGCATCGNGCCATAGTAGACCAACCTTCGTGGCGCGAAACCTTTCTCAATAAAAGTTTCTCGCAACGCCAGTCCCTCGCGCAAGCCGGGCGATCACAAAGTGAAGCGGGTAAACGTTACAAACCAGCCGACATCATGGATGTGAACCACNCCGCAGTCGAGAACGCCCTCCTCAATAGCCGATGCTCGCTGCTGATNCACGGTCACACCCATCGCCCTGGAATCCATGTCATCACATTCGAGAATCGAACGGCCTGGCGCATCGTCTTGGGCGACTGGACCGCAGGCCCCAGTTATGTGTGCGTTGCACCAGAACGCCTAGACTTGTACTTTGAGGGCCAGGTCCTGTCCCTCTCCCAATCAGAAGAGGATCGCACCTTGCGACTGCATCCCGACGCCTAAAACAGACCCTGATGGCTGCTCTGCGAATGTTTCAGAAAAAGGAGGCCTGCTCTGTGGAATCAAGACTATTTGATTCTTTTGCTTGTTTAACGTCATCGCGGCGCCGCGCCTCCACCATTGCTAGGTAATCGTCGTTGATGTCACCGGTCACATAAGTGCCATCAAAACATGATGTGTCGAACCGAGTAATGGCCGGATTACCAAATCGCACCGCCTCAACCAGATCGTCTAAGGTCTGATAAAACAGCCGGTCTGCACCGATCTCTTGCGCAACCTGCTCAACGCTGCGGTCACGAGCCAGCAACTCCTCTGCCGCCGGCATGTCAATGCCATAAACGTTGGGGTAACGTACCGGCGGGGCCGCCGAGGCGAAATACACCCGCCGCGCACCCGCATGTCGCGCCATTTGAATAATTTCCCGTGACGTCGTGCCGCGAACAATCGAATCATCTACTAACAAGACATTCTTGCCGCGAAATTCAAGCTCAATCGCATTCAGTTTGCGACGAATCGATCGTTCCCGCTGCACCTGCCCCGGCATAATAAAGGTTCGCCCGATGTAGCGATTTTTGATAAAACCTTCTCGGTATTTAAGATCAAGGACGTTAGCCATCTGCAGCGCCGCCGTGCGACTGGTGTCGGGCACAGGGATCACTACGTCAATGTCATGATCGGGCCATTCCTGTGCGATACGATGCCCTAATTTTTCACCCATACGCAGGCGACTTTTATAGACCGCAATGCCGTCCATCATCGAGTCGGGACGAGCCAGGTAAACGTATTCAAAAATGCACGGGGAACACTGCGCTTCGGACACACAGGTCTCGCGATGAATGCCTCCGTACAAATCAACAAACACCGCCTCCCCTGGATCGACATCACCAATCACCTGATAACCCAACACATCCAGCGCAACACTCTCTGACGCCAACATCACCGAAGCCTCAGATGAGCCTGGTCTCCTCTGCCCGATGACCAGCGGTCGAATCCCGTTTGCATCACGAAAAGCCAACAGGCCGTAGCCCACGATCAACACCACCACGGAATACGCACCGCGACAACGCTTAAACACCTCTCGCACTGCCGAAAACACATCTTCTGGTCTCAATTTTAGCGTGCCCGAATCGACTTTGTGCCGCAATTCATGTGCCAGCACATTGAGAAGAATTTCCGAATCTGATCCTGTGTTCAACTGACGCAGATCCTCACGAAACAACTCGTCTCGCAAAGTATCGGCATTGGTGAGATTTCCGTTGTGAGCGAGAGCCAATCCAAACGGTGAGTTAACATAAAACGGTTGCGCCTCCGCCCTGTCATCAGAGCCAGCGGTGGGGTAGCGCACATGACCAATGCCGTAATGACCTAAAAGCTGGGCCATGTGCCGATGATGAAAAACATCACGCACCAATCCGAGATCCTTGCGCAAGTGAACGCGCGTGCCCTCGCAGGTCATGATGCCCGCTGCATCCTGACCACGGTGCTGAATCACCGTTAATGCTTCATAGATCGATTGGTTAACGTGTCCCGGCCCAATCATGCCGACCAATCCACACATTGCCCTATTGAACCTCCTTTAACAGCATCGAGTCACCTTTTAAACTGCCTCCGAACACACGCTCTACCACAATATTCTGGGCCGGCTTGATCAGTGGCTCAAGGTACCGTGCAATCTGGGAATCTTGATACCACGGCGCTTGGGTTGCCCCCACATAGCCCAAGAGAGCGACCAGCACCAAGATCAAGATCAGCGCTCTTGCTAAACCAAAAATGGCGCCAAAAAACCGATCCATAGCGGTTAGCCCGCTGATTCTAAACAAGTGGTACACCAGCCGTCCGACAATAGACAGCCCCACTAATGTGCCGAGAAAAACCAACAGAAACGACACCAGATAACTCAACCGTACGGAATCCAACCACTCGAGCAACCGCTCTGCCAATGGGCTGGCATAGAGATACGCCAGCCACACGGCCAATATCCAGGCCAAAAGAGAAAGCAACTCGCGCACCAACCCGCGAAACAAACCCAGACCTAGCGATATCCCGATAATGGCGAGGAGAATCAGATCGAACACGGCATCACCGGCCACAGGGATATTGTCCATCGGTTCTAGCGTTCAGGCCCCGTTAGGTTGTCAGCACGGCGACTCGGCACGCGCGCCGCACGGTAAACGCGTTTCCCCGTTGACCAGTGGCAATATAGCACCCACCACCTGGAACGACCCGAAGACGACAACCCGCTCGCCTGGACGGGCNTCTTTGATGGCGGCCCGGTAGGCCATCACTGGATCGGCATGTGCCGAGATGCCACCACGCGCGATCCGTCCAATCGCAGCGGCCAGCACTCCTGGCGCTACGGCCCGATCGCCAGTCAACCCCCCGACATACCAATGGTCTATCAACGAATCTAGAATCTTGATAATTTGATCAAGATCTTTATCGCCGAACAATGCAAACACCGCGTGCGTCTTACTCGAAGGCGGCGATTTCTCAAGAAATTGAGCAAGTGTGCGGATGGCTGCGGGATTATGTGCAACATCGAACAGTTGATCGACCGCTCCTGGGACTCGCTGCAAACGCCCGGGCAAAGACCATTGTGCGAGCACCTGTCTGACCTTTTTCATCGAGATCGTGGTAATAGGCTCTAACTGAACTAACGCTGTCAGGGCTGTCGCGGCATTTCGAACATGCGCCTCCAACCACCCTGTCGGCTTGGGAAGATCAGAGAGGTCTCTCGGCGATAGCCCCTTGGAAGCGAGCGGCATGTGCCAATCCCAGCCTTGGGGAGTGACTTCACCGGAAAATTCTACGCCGATAAATAATCCGTGGCAGCGGAGTTGCCGTACGCGGTCATTCAAGGACGTCGGTGGTTTGGGGTCACCAATCACCGCGGGTCGAGCATAGCGCAAAATCCCCGCCTTCTCCCTAGCAATCGCCCNACGGGTCGTACCCAGCCAGGACTCATGATCATGATCAATAGCGGTGATGACCGAAACATCNGCTGACCAAATATTGGTCGCATCCAATCGACCACCCAAACCCACCTCCAACAANATNANCTCGACNTGCCACTGGNNNAANAGGTGCATNGCCGCNAGCGTGCCAAATTCAAANTAGGTCAGAGGAATATGNTTTCTNGCCGNTTCCACCNCTCGAAANGCANCGACGAGCGCGTCCTCATCAACCGCCTGCCCATTCCAACAAATGCGCTCGCCGTAATGCACCAGATGCGGTGAGGTATACGAGCCCACTGATAATCCGTGTGCGGTCAGTATCCGCTGGCAAAGATTTACCACCGAGCCCTTACCATTAGTCCCCGCTGCCGTTATCACCGGCACCGCCGGAGTCAGTTTCATACAGTGAGCGACCCGTCGAAC
>PAWW01000025.1 GCA_002714255.1 Acidiferrobacteraceae bacterium | reverse complement strand
CCGAACCCCAATCGCTCAATTGCACCCGGTCGAAAATTCTGGATCAATACATCGGCACTCTCGATCAGTCGCCACAGAATCTCAGCAGCGCCCTGTTGTTTGAGATCAAGAACAATGGAGCGCTTACCGCGATTACAGGCCACAAAGGTCGGGTTCATCCCGCTCTTCGGACCCGCGGCCCGCATAAAATCTCCCCCGGGTGGTTCGATCTTGATCACATCGGCACCCTGGTCCGCCAGTATCACCGCAGCGACCGGGCCTGACACGGCAGTGGTGAGATCGACCACTCGAATTCCCGTAAGGGGTCCGCTCGCGTTTGTCATTGCGGCTTATTGGCTGCGATCGCAGTCGCGTAGGCCGGTCGTTGGGCAACCCGCTCGCGGTAGTGTTTAAAACGCTCCGGCACCGTCAGATCATATCGCTCAGCAATATCAAGGCAACTGGTCATCAATATATCGACTCCACTGAACTGCTGCCCGAGTAAATAGGGCCCCTCTTTCGACAGGCGCGTCACCGCCGACCCGATCATGCGGGCGAAGTAATCTCTCGCCACCGCACTGGCGTTGGGCGCATCGCCATAAATTTGCGGCAACCCAACATGGCGGCGCAATACGTAGATGCTCGTCGCATCAAGCTCCATCGAGATGAACGACAACCATTCAAAGTAGCGTGCCCGATCGAGCACGCTTTCGGGGATCAGGCGATTGTCGGCAGATGAATACCGTTCGGCAAGATAAGTGACAATCGCCGGACTCTCACTCAACACCAGTGCGCCATCCTCCAGCACCGGAATCTTCCCTTGCGGACTCACCCTTTTGAACGCTTCTTCTTGCATCGCGGGTGTCCGCGCCTGGGTGGGGACGGTGCGGTATTNAAGGCCNAGTTCAGCCAGGGCCCAATGCNCCCGCACGGTGCGCGCAGTCCCCACACCCCACAAGACTCTNGTGTTCGTGACTCCCATCGTTCTAATCCGTTTCCCTTTTGGTGNTCTGACGTTTTGTAGCTCATCCAANATTCACCACCGCCAACTTGATGAACCCGACTNTTTGGTTTGACCAGTNCGACGGTGTATTGTCTATTGGAACAACAATNCACGTGGTTGTCGATNTATCGAACGGCCNACGAGGGCCAGTGCCCGGGAGAACCCCATGAAGATAAAACGTATTGAACACATCGCTGTCGCGGTAAAACACTTGGCCAGCATGCGCGACATCCTCGAAAACAAACTGGGCTTGACGCTTGAATATGAAGAAAACTTNCCTCAATACAACACCCGCATCGCAATGTACCCAGTAGGCGAGACTTACCTCGAGATTCTNGAATCGGACAAAGCCGGCACCGAAGTCTCAGAGTGGATCGACAAACACGGCGAGAGCCTCTTTCACATCTGCTTAGAAGTTGACGACATTGTCGGTGCTCTGGCCGAACTCAAAGCCAGNGGCGTTAAACTGATAGACGAGATACCCCGTATTGGGCATGCCAATGCGCGCATCGCTTTTCTTGATCCAGAATCAACCGGNCATCTGCTGATCGAGCTGGCGGAACTTCCCTCCCGTCCTGAACAGTCGACACACGCTAACTAAGCACGAGATGACATGCGTGCTGCAAACTCAATAGGATAAAAAAGCGTCCGTTAAAGCANCATAAAGTTAGCGCTCNTTTAGATGATTCCATCACAGNAACTGACTCCAGCATNCTATCGGTCAGCGAATCAGTTTGAACCCTATAATTAGTGGCGGCCGCTGACCACCGGAACCATCTGATGATACAAATTAGCCAAATCGACATGGTTTGGATACTTACCTGTTCCTGCTTGGTTCTTTTTATGCAGGCCGGATTCAGCTGTCTAGAAGCTGGCCAAATCCGCGCCAAAAATACCATCAATGTCGTTATCAAGAACACGGCCGATTTTGCGATCAGCGTCATTGGTTTTGGAATAATTGGCTTCAGTGTGATGTTTGGTGAGTCGCTGAGTGGCGTCATCGGTGANCCCTTCTCACTCTCGACTACCGAAGCCCCTCATATCTACTTAATTTTTATTTTCCAGGCCATGTTCTGCGCGACTGCCACAACNATCCTCTCGGGCGCCGTNGCCGAACGGATGTCATTCTATGGCTATTGTCTGGTGGCCTTATTCATGGTCGTACTGGTATACCCGGTGACGGGTCACTGGGCCTGGGGCGGATTACTTTTNCCTGGANNCAATAACGGCTGGCTNGCCACACTTGGATTCCATGACTTCGCTGGCTCCACCGTTGTGCATTCCGTCGGTGGCTGGGTCGCGCTAGCCGCCATCCGTCACATCGGCCCAAGGCTTGGCCGCTTCAATGACCCTGGTGGCGNAATCGAACCCAATAACATCACTTTGACCTCACTCGGGGTCTTTCTACTCTGGTTCGGATGGCTCGGTTTCAACGGGGGCAGTATGCTTGCCGCCACCGAGTCTGTCCCTCTCATCATAACCAACACCATCGTTGGTGGCGTCTTCGGCATCCTATCTACCTTGGCACTCACAGCCTTACGCTATGGCAAACCCAAAGCGCTAGATATATTGAATGGCAGTCTCGGTGGATTGGTTGCAGTGACAGCCAGTTGTGATTTAACAGTTCCCTGGATGGCGGCGATTATTGGCTTTGTCGGTGGATTGGTTGTGATATACGTTATCGACCTGCTCGAAAAGTTTCGCCTTGACGACGCCGTTGGAGCGATTCCCGTTCACCTGGGTGCCGGCATCTGGGGGACGCTTGCGGTAGCCCTTTTTGTTGAAACTCCTGAGCACCTTAGCGCAATCGAGTTTCTCGGCATACAGGCACTTGGCGTCCTAGCCGTTGGCCTCTATGTATTCCCACTTTCAATGCTGTTCTTCTATGTCTCCGGAAAATTAATTAAATACCGTGTGAGCCCCCAAGCCGAGATCATTGGCCTGAACATCGTTGAACATGACGCCACTACGTCGACCTTGGATTTAATTCGCCAAATGAGTCATCAGGCGAAAAGTGGAGACTTCAAAAAACCCGTAACCGTTGACCATCAAACAGAAGCGCATCACATCGCAACTTTCTATAATGCTGTGCTCGATCGGGTTAATCGTGAGGAAGCTGAAAAAGACTCTGCTCTAGAGCGGCTGACCTGGTTGGCCGAACATGACCCNCTGACTGANTGCCTAAACCGTCGGACCTGGCACGAACGACTTCAAACAGCTATTGATACGGCCGATCCCACCGCTACTTTTGGTGTTGCAATGCTTGATATAGACCACTTCAAGAATGTTAACGACACTCACGGTCATGCCACTGGAGATGCCGCGATACGGCATGTCGTTCAACATACAACCAAGGTGCTTTTGGATATAGATGCGACGCTCGGGAGACTCGGGGGAGAAGAATTTGGAGTTTTTCTTGATTTGCACCAGACCCCTTTGACACAAAACGAACCCCATGCAGCAATGGAAAAAGTCATGAAGAGCCTTTGCGTCGCTCTTGAAACGACCCCCCTCAAGGTTGGTGATAAAGAGATTTCTCTCACTATGAGTATTGGCGCCACGATCTATCAACCAGGTGAGCTCCCAGATACAGCGATTTCCCGTGCCGACCAAGCGTTGTATGTGGCTAAGCGCAACGGTCGGAATCAAGTACAAATCACTGACTGACGTTAAGGACAAACGAGTGGCATCAACAACTCGAACACCGTGACTATTAGCAATATGTATAACCCAGGGATAGGCCAGAGCGTCAAACGGATAGACGAGAGACCCCGTATTGTTCACGCCAACGCATGCAACGCTATGCTTGATTTGGAACTGACCGGACCTGTGTTGATCGGGCTTACGGGATTTCTCAACAACCTGAACAGTTGACGCACGCTAACTGGCTACGGGATCACATCCGCGCCACTTGATTCCTACCCCCATCTTTGGCCTGGTAGACACCGGCATCAGCCCTGGACAATGCCGACTCCCCGTTTTCGCCGGCGCGGTGAAAGGTGATCCCAAAACTCATCGTCAATGTGAGCACATGTTCATTCCAGTTTAATGGGGAATTTTCGAGTTCCTTTCGTATATGTTCGAAGATTTTGTCCGCCTCCGTCACTGGATCGCCTGCCTCGGAGGTTATCTTCGAAAGCACCATAAAAATTCCGAATTCCTCGCCGCCCAAACGTCCTAATTGGCCCAATCCGCCGATGCCTTTTTCCAGAATAGCCACCACGTGCTGAATCGCATCATCGCCACACTGGTGTCCATAGGTGTCGTTTACCTTTTTAAACAAATCAATATCACATATGGCCAAAAGGAGGGCCTCGTCCAGCGCTAAGGTAACGATCGCTTCGTCAAGACCCTCATGCCATGTCCGTCGATTGAGACAGGCGGTCAATGGATCGTGCTCTGCCAGCCAGGTCACTCGGGCCATCGCGGCTTCACGTTCCAATAGATTGATATACCCCTGTGAGTGGTAACGTATCCTTGCAATCACTTCGAGCGCATTGGGTAATTTCACCATGTAATCATTCGCCCCAAGGGCAAATGCTTCCGCTTTCACTTCGGCCACTTCTGTTCCCGATAAAACAATCAATGGCACTTTGTCTAAATCCTGTTGAGCCCGAAACCGCCGCACAAGCTCCAACCCATCCAATTCCGGCATTACGAGATCCTGCAAGATCACTGTGGGACGAATTTCCAACGCAATTTCAATGGCTTTCATTGGATCCTGGCAGAAATGGAACTGTATATCGGATTCGTTCTGCAACATTTGTCTTAGCGATTCGCCGATGATCCGTTGATCATCAATTAACAGCACAACAATCCGATGAACCGTGTTGGCATCAGGCGTGACATGTACCACCTGACCCGTACCGCCTCCACTATTAATTGCACCGGTGGAGTCCGAGAGCCTCTCCACAATCACCTCTTGGATTTGTGCAGGCGCAGTCTGCGAGACCTCTGCATGAGGTGGAAACGAACTGTCTGGTCCACCTCGGGCACTCGACCGGTCCCCAAGAAACTCTTGGAGCCGAGCTTCGAGCGACTGGAGTTTCGGCAGACACTCCAACTCCAACGACCTAACCTGGTGGGAAAATGCGTTACCCAGGGTAACGAAGACATCCACGGATTGATCTAGCACCAACGCCTGCTCATGCTCGATCAACCCATCACTAGTTTTCAGCCGTGAAAAATAGACTTCCAGTGTACCTGCCAATCCCGCAAACCCGCTGAGCCCGACGATTCCGCCAGCACCCTTTATCGAGTGTGCACTTCGGATCAACTCGGCCACCGTTTCACTGACGGCGACCCTCGAGTGCAAATCCCCTACCCCCTGCACCATTGTGGCTGCGTGTTCAGAGACTTCAACAAGGAAAAGATCTAACATCGAATCATTATCTTTAACCTCGACCTCTGGCAAAACTGAATCTGCCACCGACTTTTCCTCCTCCGGCAATGTCCGCATCGACTCAGCATTATTTATCGGCATCAGCCGCCGTACCACGGCGGTTAACTCCTCAGGCTCAAAGGGTTTACATACGTAGGCATCAGCACTCAGTAACAATCCGTCATCACCGACCTGGGCACCCTCTGCCTGAGCCGTTAGAAAGAGCACAGGAATCGATCGCCATTCCTCATCCATTTTGATGATGCGAACGGATTCATCCCCTGTCATCTTTGGCATGTTTCGATCAATAATGATGAGATCTGGAAATTCACTAGGGACTAATGATGACAACCACCCGAGCGCTGCCGCGCCATCTTCACGCTCGGTTATTCGATAATTTTCCTCCAGCCCCTCGAGAATAGACCGGGCATAGTGTCGTATGGTCACGGAGTCATCGACCAGCAAGATATGTAAGCGCATAACCTTCAGACTGAGTTACTGTCCGTTAATGATTCGAAACCGGCGAGTTTTAACGCGTCGATCTGTATTTTATTCAGACCGATTAGCCGAAACTGCTTGCCTCTGATCCTAGCGGACCGAGAAAACGCCGCCAGCATCTGTATTCCAGCAATGTCTATCACGCGCTCAGTTTGGCTGAGATCGACAATAATCTCTTGATCGGCCTGATCCAACAATGCTTTCCCAGCATCACGCACCCTTACCAATTCGCGACCCACCAAACGGCCGGAAAGGAGCATGACTCCATCTTTAACCANTACGTCTAGAGGCATAGGGCTTACCCCAACATCAGGCCGTCANCGCTTGCCGACGAAAAATATTTCCCCGGACTTTCACCAGATCGGGAATCTCATAGCCTATTTCAGTCACGCTGAGGACTAACCAACCACCGTCATCTAAATAACCGGCAAGCCGGTTCAGCACAATCTGCCTGATGCCCGGNTCAAAATAATAGAAAACGTTTCGACAAAAAATTACCTGAAAAGTCGTCTCTATAGGGTAAGTTGGCTGCATAAAATTGACTCGTCGAAATTCGACCAAGNCCGCAATGCGCTCGTTAACCTGTAGTGCACTATCGTGCGCTCTCTCAGTCTTGCAAAAGTACTTTTTTTGTTGCGCCGCACTTAACGTTTGAAGCATTTCTGCGTTGTATATTCCTGATCGCGCAACAGCCAACATCTCCGTATTGATATCCGTCCCTAGAAATTTCATATCAAGGCCAGCTTCAAGTTCTTGCTCAAAAATATCGACCGCTTCGAATGCCATTGAATAGACTTCTTGGCCCATCGAACAGCCTGCACTCCACAAGCGGAGCTTTCCTGTCGACGACTGACTCATGTTCCGTTTCAATGCCGGATATATTTCGTTTGTTAACAATTCGAAATGCTCTTTCTCTCGGTAAAAATCAGTCTTGGTCGTAGTGATAGCATTACAGAACAGCTGCAATTCGGCACCAGAGCGATCACTCGAGAGTCGCCGATAATACTGCCCGTAATCGTTTAGTCCGAGCTGCCCCATGCGACGTTGCAGCCGTCCATGCAGCAGATAGGCTTTGTCATCCCCAAGAGCTAAGCCAAGTGTATCCAGGGTAAACGCCTGAAAAGCCTCATACTCAGCTCGGTTGGGACCAACAGGAGGCATCACGTGATCGATCAATTCAGCAGCCTACATTGCGCTCGGACAGTCGCGGCGCACTGCCAACATTCGCATTCAGTACCGAGCTTCATCGAAACGGCTTTTCGGAATCGAATTCACTGAACTCACCGGTTTGCGAGCTCTCGGCCCTCCGTGCAGGAATCAACTCCGCGTCAGTTAGACCCTGNTCCGTCGCAGAACGATGGTCAAGATGCCCCTCGGCCGAACCCGATTTAGGATTCTCTTCCGTTAAATAAGGCGCATAGTATTTAAGTTTTTCGTCATCAACCCTAGCGGCTCCTNGG
The DNA here is from genome assembly GCA_002714255.1 of Acidiferrobacteraceae bacterium. Lineage (GTDB taxonomy): Bacteria > Pseudomonadota > Gammaproteobacteria > Arenicellales > UBA868 > UBA11791. Next base: position 9,137 of record PAWW01000025.1, on the reverse strand, counting down.
AGCGTTCCGGNATAATGGTCACCATCCTCCTCAGATTGGCCAGTTGGGCGATGTCCTACTTGAAAAGCGTCCAACAATCGAGTCAGTCTTAAAGTATCACTCGCCATACTGTCACTTGCAGCGGCATTCTGTTCGACCAAGGATGCATTTCCTTGTGTGAGTCTTTCCATGTCGGCGATGGCCTGATTAACCTCGCTGACTCCTTTCGCTTGTTCTTCGGACGCAGTTTTAATGTTNTCCATCACTTCGGCCAGCTCTCTAAACGCATTTTGTATATGCGTTAAATTGCTGGTGCTGCTTTCCTGCAAGCTGCTCAACATTGAATCCACCTTTACTCGCCGTTCCTCAAGCTCGCGTCCTCCTTCCTGAACCAACACTTGACCTGCGCCGACACTTTCTAAATTAGTTTCAACCAGTTCACCGATTTCTTCCGATGCCTTGGCAGAACGTGATGCAAGTTTTCGGACTTCCGTTGCGACGACGGCAAAACCCTTACCGTGCTCTCCTGCCCGCGCAGCTTCAATTGATGCATTTAACGCCAACAAATTGGTCTGGAATGCAATATCATTCATCAACGTAACAATACCGGCCATTTTCTCAGAGTTGGCAGAGATATCCGCCATTCCGTCCACCACATTAACATTGGTTTGCAGCACGTTAGTTAACATTTCCTGGTTGCTGTCGATCGTCTCCTGTACCGCAGTCAGGAGGTTACTACGACTGTCATCCACAGTCNCTTGACTGTCCTGCGTACGCTCAAACGCCTTCTTTGCATCCTCCGCGCTGTTCTGAATTATGCTGTTCATCTGCTCCATCGAGCTTGCCGTTTCCTGCAAAGCTGCACTTTGCCGATGTGTTCGTTCAGAGAGATCCTTATTGCCCGACGCAATTTCCTGAGAGGCGTGCTCAATATTTCCCGCGAAATCCTTTATTTCTACAATCAAGTCACTGAGTCGTTGCAGAAATGAATTAAACCAACCTGATAATTGACCCAACTCACCGGTCTCCGATACCGACAAACGCTTAGTTAGATCTCCCTCACCCTGCGCAATATCCTTGGCCACCTTTACCAATTCATCTACCGGCCGAGTGATAGACCGCTTAACAAACAACCCAATCATTAAACTGATCAAGGCTCCGATTACGGCCAACCCGATCAATACCTGCAGGAAATCTTGACCATCGGAAAGAATACCCTCGCTTACCCGTTGCCGTTCGGCCTCGATCGTCCGATTGAGATCCGCTAACCCGCCAGACAACTTAGCATTGAGGATTGCGAACTCATCTGAAAGGTCTTCACTTCGCTTGCTGCTCTTGATGTGCGATTCCATGGCCTTGAAGGCTTTTAGCGTACGCCGATCAAAAGTCTTGTAAGCAGAGGACACCTGTACGTTATTGATGCTAGAGACGTAGTCTCTGAACTTGTTCTTGGTCGTTACATACCGCGCACGTAGCGCCTGATGGTCGAGGAGAAACTGATCAAAGCGTCCAAGACCGGTATCGACGCGGCTATCCTTCTCGGCATTACCGCTCTTATCTAAGCTCTGTACGCCACCGACCGCAACTACCATGCGTTTAGAGCGGTCGCCTTCTCCTTCTGCAAGGAGCGCATTCAGCTCCTCAATTTGTTTCTCAAGCTGGTAGAACAAATTGTCATCTAAGGTTGAAGCTGCTTGGTGCCCTTTCTCCCCACCCATCATCGCCGCCATGAATTTTTTATACTCGGGCATACCCGTGACCAGACCCGCCTTTCTACGATACAGGAAAATCAAGCGCTTGCGGACTGCTCGAAAATCTCCAAAAGCCACAGCGACATCCGGCAACGAGGCACTCAACTTGCCTTCGTTGACCGCCTGTTTCAAAGCACTGGATGCAATTGAATCGATCATTGGCGNAATACTTTCNTNAAGTACACTTTGGATTGCCTTGAGCTCTTCACCCATGATCATNGGGNGCGANCTGNNGGCNNTCNNNTCCGCCGNTNNNANGGCCAAATTGCGCACAGATTCATACTCGGCTCCCAGCAACTTCCCCATACTCTGATCGATATNTTCAAGCGCGANCCCTAGTGTGTACTTGGCCTCTTTCACCGACTCTGGTGTCACATTGAGATAAAAAGGCTGTGTCAATGCTTCGAGCCGGCTTTGTTCGCTTCGAAGTTCATCAAGATCTGCNTTGTAATTGCCGACAGTACTTGAACTGTANGTNATGCTATCGCTCAAANCTTGAAAGGACTGAAAAACAATAGCCGCAATAGCTCCAATGACTATGACGTTAACTGCAAATATCAATAGGAGTTTTCGGCTGATGGTCAATCCTTTCATATTGAATTCCCGCGCCGTCGGCGCTTGTCTGCTTCTGAGTTCCGGAAAACATAACGAGTCAAGCCCTCCGCGATACGATCAATACCTAACACCGTGTCCGCTGCATCTAGCTCAATTGCGGCTCGCGGCATACCAAATACTACAGATGATGCTTCATCCTGTACGAATGTCTGACCCCCGCTCTCACGAATCATCTTCAGTCCAATCGCCCCATCCACGCCCATGCCAGTTAATAGGATACCTGTGCCACTCTGTCCTGCATGAACGGCTACTGATTTAAACAATTCATCGACGGATGGTCGATGTCGATTCACCCGATCATGATCGGCAAGCGCAAGAACATAGTCTGTGCCCGACCTGGTCAACAACATATGCCGATCGCCTGGAGCGATATAAACATTACCNGGTTTCGGACATACACCATCGCGACCTACCTGAACACTTAATTGACAATTAGCATCAAGACTTTTGGCAAATGATTCGGTAAACGATGGCGTTATATGCTGCACCACTAACACTGGCGGCATAGACGCCGGTAGCACCTCCAGCACCTGACGGATCGCCTGAGGACCACCGGTAGATGCTCCAATNGCGACTAGTTGTTCNAGTGGCGCGTGCCCTAGGCTCTCCTGAGTGACCGAAATAACAGCGGACTCACCCGTATTATGCTCAAAAAANCGCGTGGAAGGGCTTGCGACNTGGGCGAGTGCTGCTCCCTTTACCTTATCGATAATCAACTCAGAAAGATTACTTAATCCTTCCCGGACNTCATAGCGGGGCTTCTCCACCACATCGACCGCGCCCAATTCCAGGCTCCGAATTGCTGCATCTGANCCTGCCTCGGTGTAGGCGCTGACCATCACCACCGGCATGGGATTTGACTTCATTAACCTTTCAAGAAAAGTCAGGCCATCCATTCCAGGCATTTCGACATCTAGCGTAAGGACATCGGGAGANAAAGCCTCAATCTTTCGCAACCCAATCATCGCATCGGGCGCTGTCCCAACCACATCAATATCCGGATCGGTCGATAAAATATCGCTCAACGCACGACGTGAAACNGCGGAGTCATCGATAATAAGCACTCTGCATGATGACATCAGACTTTCTCAGNATCTTCAACTTTGTCGACCAACGCGCGGAGTTCCCGCGCAGACAATAAATGCTCGACATCCAGCAAAATGACCATCTCNTCCTTGATATTTACTACTCCGCCAATAAATTCAGTGTCTACGCTCGCGGTCAAGTGTTCCATCGACTGAACCTGATCCTCCTCCAAGTGAACAACATCAGAGACCGAATCAATCACTAGACCGATCTGCTTCCCTTCGACTTCAACAATGATAATAACTGTGTAGAGATCATACTCGGCCTGTGCCAACCGAAAACGAATTCGAAGGTCCATCACGGGAATGACGATACCCCGCAAATTAATCACACCCACCACAAAAANCGGCAACCCAGGCACCGGCGTCACACCACCGACAGGATAAGTGATCAATTCCCGNGCCCGNAGAATATCAACCCCATATTCTTCTTCACCGAGCATAAAAGTAATTAGTTGGGGACCGGANCGANTGGTGAAATCAAGATCAAATTCATCACTATCGTCATCGATCGCAGCCATTGACAACCGTGCCGATCTGATAGGGTTTGGCCGTTGAGTCATAAACCTACCATCCGCCTGCGTCTATGCTGCAATGGCAGCTATGTCGAGAATAAAGGACACCTTTCCGTCACCCATNATGCTCGCACCNGTCATGCCAGGCACCTGAATAAAGTTATCTTCCATGTTCTTAATAACCACTGGTCGTTGATCGATAATTTCATCCACCATCAGACAATGCTTGGAATCCATATGTTGCAGCACCAGCAGCACGGCATCTGCCGGATCAGTAAAATCTCCGTCAATACTCAGCTTTTCGTGAAGTCTCACCAGAGGAAGAAACTCGCCACGGATCTCGACCAGTTCGTTATCCCGCTTCATCACTCTTACGTCAACAGCCTTTGGCCGAAGCGCTTCCACCACAGCCAGNAGGGGCAATATGAANTAAGAAGATCCAACTCGCACAATCATTCCATCAATAATTGCAAGTGTTAGNGGAAGNCGTAAACGCAGTCGNGTACCCCTGCCCGGCNGGCTAAAGATATCAATGCTACCGAGCAACGCNTCAATATCCCGCTTAACGGTGTCCATTCCCACTCCCCGACCGGAAATCTCCGTTACCGCCTCCATTGTTGTAAACCCTGGTTGAAACACCAGTTGTAACAACTGGTGATCGGATGGTTCTTCACCTTTTTCAACCAGCCCTCGTTCCAACCCTTTTGCTCGAATCTTTTCGATATCCATGCCTTTGCCGTCATCCTGCACTTCAATAATGACATGACCACCCCGATGAAATGCCCGCAACCAAATGGTTCCNGGCGNCTCCTTGCCCGATAAACGACGCTCCGTCTCATTCTCAATNCCATGATCCATTGCATTCCGAATCAGGTGAAGCAACGGGCCATGCAACTGGTCTGTTACCGTCTTATCCAACTCGGTGTCTCCCCCTTCAATCTGTAACTGTATTTCCTTGTTCGACTCAACTGAGTAATCTCTAACCACACGACGAAGACGGGAAAAAACGCTATCTACCTGCACCATCCGCACGGCTTGAATCTCATCTTGCAAATCACGAATCGACCGGCTGCTTTCTTCGAAAAATTCTGCTAACGACGCGCCGAAAACACCGTCTAGCTCATGTGCTTCCTCACATAACTGTGTTAATCGTGATTGGTGAATAACGGCTTCGCCGATCAGATTCTGTAAGCGCTCTAATCGATCGATACTGACCCGTATGGACCTGCCCGCGCTGCCTTCCGAAGCCGCCACCACGGGAATATCCATAGTGGCCGGGCGAGTGAAGTCCGTAGGAAGGGAACTCACGTCGTCATCGGCGTTGGAACGGGAAACACGGACATCTTCGTCAACCCATTGGACAGCCCGCGCTATCTGCGTTTGATGTGCCCGTTCGGCATCATCCGTCTGCTCAGGCGTTAGATCAAAAGGTGTCACCGAAAGATCGTTACCATTTCGGAAAAACATCGTTGCCTCTTCAATCTTTGACAGCGGTTGTGAGGTACTTAATTTACCGCTCCACCACACATACAAGCGCTGCGGATCGAAATCTTCTAGATCTGGGAGACCNCCAGGATGGACAANCGGAATCCANTCACCCAGTTGCGCTAGCTCNTCNAGNAACAACAACGGATCNCCACCNTTCTNAGGCATCTCAGGATCAAATTTNAGGGTGACCAGGTAAGGCGTCGGTCCAACCACTGTCGNCGCCNCCGTNGCGCCTTTAGNGCGAGTTACTAGATCACCACTCACCTGAACATCGAGAGACCCGATACTTNGCAAACTCGACTCGATGCGTGAACTGTCGACTTTCTCNACNCCGTCTATTGATGTGANGAACATACCGAGGCAATCAANGGCATCCANTAATGTCGAAATGAGTTCTTTCGAACAGGCAAGGTGACCGGATCGAACTTGCTCTAATAGCCCTTCCAATCGATGGGCATAGTCAGACAGATCCANTCGCATGACGACACCTGCCCCNCCTTTAATAGTGTGGATGGNTCTAAAAAGGGAATCNACNAAGGTTCGATCACCCGGTCGGCTATCCCATTCGAGAATGGTCTCCTCCATGCCCCGAAGCAACTCAAAGGATTCTTCGACAAATTCCTGCAGTGGGACGCCGTCGCCTGGCATTGGATTAATAACTCACCACGGTAGCTCGACTCAGNNCCTATTCTATCGCGCTTTTCCACATTTANTGGTCAGCTTATTATGTTAAACCCTGCCAGCAGTCCTCAGTCTCGTGCTTGCTTACAGGATCTTTGCTTCTTGTATAAAATACATTGACAGAGATTATGCGCGTCACCTGCCACATCACTTCGTTGCGAAAAATCCCTCAAGCCAAGGTCCGGTTGAGGCCGCCGNCCTTGGGACCATGGGCNATCGCTACGGGTAGCACCTCGCTTACGANAACGTGGTCAGTCGATCGGCGGCTAGAACAAAGACCTGAAATCAACAGGCATNGCNCGACCAATGTGTGCGATGTCTTTTTCTCTTGATGCAAAGTCCNCCACTTGCCCTGATCCTCGCCGAGCGGGCTCTCGGGGTGAACACGCAATCATTATCGCCCGAGCTCATTGCCAGCGCGAAAATTGCCATTTCAGACACCATCGGCGTGACATTGCTAGGCGCATCCAGTGACACAGCGCAAATCGCTCGCCAAGCAGCATCTATTACGCAAAAACACGGACCCGCGACCATTCTTGGCACCACACTCCGGGCAAGCGAACCCGATGCGGCGTTTGCTAATGGCATAGCCGGCCATGCTTTTGATTATGACGATTTTACTGAACTGTTTGGCGGACATCCTTCCATCCCCATTCTCCCGAGTCTCTTGGCAGTCGGCGAAACCACGGGCGCCACTGGTATCGAATTGATTCGTGCCTACATCATGGGAGTCGAAGTCGAGACGCGTCTTGCGCTGGGCGTCCACTTTCAACACTACGAAAAAGGTTGGCACCCTACCTCCACTTTGGGCGTTTTCGGGGCAGCAGCCGGCTGCGCGTACTTATTAAATTTAGATGCCACACAAACTGCACAGGCGATTGCCATCGCGGCATCTAGTGCCAGCGGGATCAAAGCTAATTTCGGTACCATGACCAAGCCNCTTCACATCGGGCAGTGTGCCCGCAGCGGCGTCCTTGCGGCCAGACTTGCTGCCAAAGGGTTTACTGCCAACCCCCAAGCGCTGGAGGCACCGCAAGGATTTCTTGAGGTCTATAACGGCCCTGGAAACTATTCGATAGAACGGATACTAGACAAATGGTTCGATCCACCGCTGGTGTTATCGCCGGGGATTAGCCTTAAACAGTTTCCCTGCTGTGGCAGCACACACCCGGCCATTTTTGCCGCCATTCGCCTGAGGAAACGTCAACGGCTTGATCATTGTCGAATCCGATCAATAGAAATCTTAACGCNCCCCCGCCGATTACCGCATACCAATCAGCCCCGCCCCCACACATCACTTGAAAGTAAATTCAGCATCCAGTACTGCGTAGCCCGGGCACTTGTCGATGGACAGGTAACGTTGGCCGACTTCGAAAATGCCGCTTGGGAACAGACGAACATCACTCGGCTNTTAGGTATCACACAGGTCGGCGAACACCCAGACATGGTCAAACTCGAGAGCGGGACTTTTGGTGCACAGGTGAATATCACTCTCGATAACAACGAACAGATCAGTGAGCGAATTGATCATGGTGGTGGTCGTGGACCGGAGAACCCCATGACCGATACTGAACGACGCAACAAATTTGTCGACTGCGCCAGCCGGACTCTCCCTAACGCGCAAGTGTTACGATTGTTTGATACCCTAGAACAACTTGAACGAATCGAAAGTATTTCGAACCTAGTTGAACTGGCCCGTCCGGAGCCAAACGAAAATTGAAGTGACACCTTTGCCCGACTTGATAGATGTGTTGCCAGCGGCACTAATCATAGATTTAAGGAGGAATTTGCCTTTTCCATTAAGGTTACCCCGAGAAGTAAATCGCTCGATTCCAGTTAACAACATCAATCTGAGACAAGACCCAGGAAAACCATATGACGGATGTGATTGAGTGAGCACCTCACAGCAACCTTATTTCTACCGGTTTCACCGGCATACGCTCCTGTTAACGCCATGAGCGGTGCCAGTGGAATTCGCTGTGACAGTGACCTCCAGCGATACAACACGCTACTTGCCCATTCGGAGGTCAAGCGGGTTCGCGACAAGATTCAACGTATCGAAGAAAAACGTGACGGGCCCGGTACTCGTCGGCACCTGCTGGCGACATCGGTGCGTCTGAGTCGGTCCATGGCAGGTGACCTCCACAAAATGGCAGATCATTGTGTTGAGAGATTGGCTATCNACACNCCACTCGAGCTGTATGCCTACGCCAGCCCCCAATCCAACGCGGCGTGCTTTCGACCTGAAGACGGACGTGTCTTTATTATGTTCTCCTCCCACTTATTAGAGAACTTTGACCCAGCCGAATTGATGTTCGTGATGGGACATGAATTGGGTCACCACGTCTACCAGCACCACAACATCCCGATCGGCTACATTGTGCGCGGCAAAGCCCCACCCGCCGCTGACCTCGCACTCCAGCTCTTTACCTGGTCGCGTTACGCAGAGATCTCCGCAGACCGTGCCGGCGCTTACTGCGCCGATGATCTGCACAGCGTGGCTCGTGCCCTGTTCAAACTGGCCTCGGGCATCACCGGCGAGGGCGTCGTCAAATTTGATATGAAAGCGTTCATGGGTCAAGTTGATGAAATGGTCGCTCCCGACGGACGCCCCGGCCAGGACGCGCCCATGCAGGATTGGTTTTCCACTCATCCTTTTAGTCCGCTCAGAGTCAAAGCGTTAAAACAATTTCATGAATCATCTTTAATGCAAGACGGTGGGTTTGATAAGACTGAACTCGAACAACGCGTCCAACAGGTCATGCAGCTCATGGAACCCGGCTATCTGGAGGGCAAGAGCCGCTCGGCGCGCGCCATGCGCGACCTTTTCATCGCAGGCGCCATACTAATCGCCGAGGCCCATCGGGGTATCACAGAGAAAGAACGCGCCGTCTTAAAAGGGTTTCTTGGTGAGGCCTATGCAATCGACAAGCTCGATAGCGCAAGACTTGCCACCCTACTGCCTCAACGGATCACCGATGTAAAAAATGAAACCGCCTTCTCACAGCGTATGCAGGTGATAC
>PAWW01000024.1 GCA_002714255.1 Acidiferrobacteraceae bacterium | reverse complement strand
TGGGCAGGCTATAGGGCAGGCCGGTTCACCGGCAGCGGGGGGACCACAGACTCGGACGCGGCCAACACTACTGATGCCGATTCTGCGCCTGTGCCGGGCGTCGCCGTCGGCAGTGCAGAGGATCAGTGTGCGCTTCTCGACGGCCGTGCCGTCGCTCTTGAAGATAACGTGACGTGGGGGTTCTACTGCCAGCTTTGGCCCCGTGAGGGTGCTGCCGCCATCGAGCCTGATATGGACCTCAAGTTGTGTTTCATTCGGATCAATGGTGTTGTCACTATTTCTGTCGACAAAGCTGTTCCAGCCGCCATGCCAATTCGCGCTGCCATCGCACCCATTTTGTCCCGGGCAGACTCGAACTCGCAGACCCCGACGGATAGCCTCGACGCGTGCCATGGCCAGCGAGCTTCGAATCTCGCTGGCCTGGGTTTGAATGCGGTTTTTCACNACAAAGTCTTGGTAACTGGGTACNCCGATACCCATGATGATCGCGCCCAAGGNGATGGTGATCATCAATTCAATCAGGGTGAAGCCCCCGCACCGAGTGCTTTTCCAGCCACGCTCAGANAGCGATTCTAAATTTCNAGTCAAGGANAAACNCGTCTCGCCAGTTGCTTATCAGAGGCATCATTGTAGAGTATGCGAANCTTGGTTGCTNCAGTAGCTTTGCGTTTGCTATCAGTCCCTTAGTGGAGATTACCCACCCTTGAAGTTAAGCATAGTTATCCCCGTGTATAACGAAGCGGACACGCTCGCGATTCTTGTCGAGCGGGTCTGTAACGCGCCGATGGACAAGGAGATTCTGCTGATTGATGATGGATCGACCGATGGTTGTGANCGAGTGGTTGCAGAGCTGGCCACTCGTGAGGGCATCGAAGCGCACTACCACCAGGTGAATCGAGGCAAGGGTGCGGCGTTGCGTACGGGGTTTGCCGCCGCTCGCGGGGATATTGTGCTGATTCAGGACGCGGATCTTGAGTACGATCCGGTTGATTACCCGCGTTTGCTTGCNCCCATTGAAAAGGGTGTGGCGGACGTGGTCTACGGTTCGCGTTTTGTTGGCAGTGATTCACATCGCGTACTGTACTTCTGGCACGCAATAGGTAACCGATTGCTGACGTTGTTGTCTAACATGCTGAGCAACCTGAATCTCACCGATATGGAAGTGGGTTACAAGGTTTTTCGACGCTCAGTGATTCAGTCCATTGTTCTGGTGGAGAACCGTTTTGGCTTTGAGCCTGAAGTGACTGCCAAACTGGCCCNCTTTCGCTGGAATGATGGCAGTCGATTACGGCTCTACGAGGTCGGGGTGTCCTACGCTGGGCGGACCTATGACGAGGGCAAGAAGATCGGTTGGAAGGACGGTGTGCACGCACTGTGGTGCATTGTGAAATACAACTTCGGCGCAGCCCGGCGTTGAATCTCAACGCTGTGCCGCCCCGAAAGAGCGCGATCGATCTGTTTTTCTAGTTGGTGATTTTCCAGCTACCGTCAGCCTGACGGCAGGCGGTGCCATAGGCTTCTTGGGATTGACCACCGACATTCACGGTCGTGGTGAATTCACGGCAAGGGGTGCCGCTTGAGGTGGCGAAAGTCCGTGTTGGCACTGTTTGACCGCTATGGCCACTGTCTGGATTCGTCCAGCCACTGGCGGTGCCGACGGGGCTGGTTTCAAGAGACTGCTGTAACGAGTGGCCTGCCATCGCACGATCTGCCTCATCCAGCTGCTGGCCGATCTGATTGCCAGCGATGGCTCCGAATAGCCCACCGATGGCAATGGCCATGCCCTTGTCCTTGTGGCCCTTACCTAACCCATAGCCCAGCGCACCGCCGAGGATGGCACCGGTGGCGGTACCGATCTCTTCTTTGGTGGCGGTACTGCAGCCGCCAAATGACAGTGTGCCGGCAATGAGAAGTATGGTGAGGGCATGGCATTGCATGACGCGGCTCCTTAATTAAGCGGATATCTGGAAATAGAAACTCATTCTACAGCGATTAACGTGATGGCATAGTAAAGGGCGAAGTATGGCCGTCAAATCGGGTAAAGCGGTGGGTGAATACGGGCAAATAATGGGTAAAATCACCAGCTTGATAACGACGATANCTAATNGGCTCAAAGCGATTACTGGTTGATCCATGCACCAAGGCGGGTACGATCAGCTGTTGTCATTTTGGTGGGATTGCCAAGTGGCATCACGCGGGAGTTAACGGCCTGTGCCAGTACCTGAAATCGGTGTCGTTGAAGATCATCCAGGGTTTCAAGCCGAATGCCCGCCGGCGCTGCATTGAAACCCGCTGCGGTTGGCGCTGTGGCATGGCAACCGCTGCAGTGTGTTTGGACAATAGCGAGCGCTGCGCGGTCACTCACCGCTGTTGAATGCGTTGGCTTTACCGGATTNGCCAGTAGCACGGCCATTGCCAGGATCAACAGAACGGCCATCGGCCATTGCCACAGTAGTTGAACACCGTGACCACCTTCGTGTTGGGTATTAAAGAAATGTCGAATCACGCCNCCCATCACGAGCATCAGCGCGATCACCGCCCAGCCAAGGTCTGTACCGCCGGCGAATAAGAACGGGTGATGGGCACTGATCATCAATAACACGACCGGCAGCGTGAGGTAATTGTTATGCAGTGAACGTTGCCCGGCCTGTTGGCCGAGTTGCGGATCCGGTTGTTGGCCTGCTGTGAGTGCTGCGATGACTTTTTTCTGATTGGGAATAATGATGAAGAAGACGTTGGCCGACATGATGGTCGCGATAATGGCGCCGACGTGGAGAAACGCGGCCCGATCGCTGAACAGTTGAGTCAGCGCCCAGGCACTGAATACGATCAGAACAAAGACGCCGGTAGCGAGCGATCCGGTGTGTTGGCCAAGGGGCGATCGACACAGCAGGTCATAGGCCAGCCAACCCCCGGCGAGAAAGGCGACGCTGCTGGCAATCGCGGGTAGCGGGCTAAAAGCCATGCGCTCTGGATCGATCAGGAAACTCTCGGCCCCCCAGTAGTACATGATCGCGAGGAGTGCGAAACCAGACAGCCAGGTGAAGTAAGCCTCGTACTTGAACCAACGCAGCTCCGGCGGTAGTTCGGCGGGGGCCACGGCATATTTCTGTACCTGGTAAAAGCCACCACCGTGCACGCTCCACGAATCGCCAATGATGCCAGGGGCGAGGCCTTGCCGTTGACGCAGGCTCTTATCCAGCCAGATGAAGTAGAACGACGTGCCGATCCAGGCGATCGCAGTCACTATGTGAAGCCAGCGAACCAGCAGCAAGATCCAGTCGCTCCAGACAATCGTCATCGACCCTAGCCCTCGAGCCCGGCTCGTTGGCGCAATGCGTAGGCACTGGCCTGGTGACGACGGAAGAGATCGCTTTCATCCGTATGGATGGGCTGGCGATCGGTCACCACCCAGCGTCCGGCCACCATGACATGATCTGCCCGATGGGCACCGCTTTGAATCAACGCGGCTAGTGGGTCGTGATAGCCTGAATGGCGGAGTTCGTCGAGGCGAAATAGCGCCAGATCCGCTTCGAGGCCCGGGGCGATTTCGCCAATGTCATCTCGCCCAAGACAGCGGGCGCCCCCCAGTGTTCCCCAACGCAAAGCATCCTCGGGGCGAGTGCCGTCGGCACTGCCTGTTCGTGTGCGTTGCAACAGCATCGCCTGGCGGACTTCCTCGATGGCATTGGAGGCGTCATTGGACGCGGAACCGTCCACTCCCAGGCCCACTGGACTGCCCGCCTGCTCCAGGTCACTTACTCGGCAAAGCCCGGAAGCGAGAGCCATGTTCGAATGGGGGCAATGAGCGATGGCGGTTCCCGCGCGGCCTAACCGTTCGATTTCTGCGCTGTTGAAATGAATCCCATGAGCGAGCCAGGTGCGTTCGGTGAGCCAGCCACACGATTCAAGATAATCCAGGGGGCGCATACCCCATTCCCGAGTGCAGTAGTTGTTCTCGTCTGCGGTTTCGCCAAGATGGGTGTGCAGGCGGACATTGTGTGTGTTTGCCAAGGCCGCTGTTTCGCGCATGACGCGCGTGCTGACCGAAAACGGAGAGCACGGTGCGAGTGCGATCTGGATCATCGCACCGGGCCCGACCTCATGGTAAGAGCCGATGACGCGTTCGCTGTCGTTCAAGATCGTATCGCAAGACTGCACCACGCTCACCGGGGGCAGGCCACCGTCTTCGACCGATAGATCCATGGATCCGCGGGTCAGTACGGTGCGTATGCCCAGGCGGCGAGCGACCTCCACCTGAATGTCGATGGCGTTTTCGAGGCCGGGGGGAAAGACGTAGTGATGATCCGCTGTTGTGGTGCAGCCAGACAGCAGAAGTTCAGTCAGTGCGAGTTCGCAGGCAACCGCCAGCATTTCCGGAGTTAGTTTGGCCCACAGCGGGTACAGCACTTTGAGCCAGTCAAACAGTTCCTGCCCGATGGCGGGGCGGACTGCCCGCGTCAATGTCTGAAAGAAATGATGATGGGTGTTGATTAACCCGGGTAACACCACATGCGNCGAGGCGTCAAAGATCTCGTTGACCGGCTGGGTCGGCTCAGCGCCGGTCGAGACGCGCTCGACAATGCGGTGATTTTCGACAACCAGACCGCGCTCGGCCTGTGTTGCAAAGATAGCCAGTGGGTCCTTGATCCAGAGCCTGGGCATTAAAAAACCCGCCCCCCAAAGGGGGCGGGTCTCCATCGATCGCGTCGCAACAGACTACTTCGGCAGTTCGCCATCAATGCCTTCAATATAGAAGTTCATGCCCGCCAGCATGCCGTCATCCGCCACCGCTCCAGCGGCAACCACTTGCTTACCCGATTGGTCATTGATCGGTCCACTAAACGCATGAAGTTTGCCAGTGCGCAGGTCGTCATAGGTTTTTTGCGCCAGTGCCGCCACATCGCCTGACATATTGGTAAACGGTGCCATCACAACCATCCCCGCGCCCATACCATCCCAGGTGTCCTGAGACTTCCAGCTGCCGTCCAGTACCGCTTTNGTGCGTGCTACATAGTAGGGGCCCCAGGTATTCATATTGGCGGTAAGTTGGTTTTTGGGAGCAAACTGAATCATGTCGGATGCTTGACCGAAAGCATGGATACCCCGATCGGCTGCCGCCTGCAGGGCGGCNGTGCTATCGGTATGCTGTGTAATGATGTCCGCACCCTGATCCATCAGCACTTTGGCGGCATCGGCTTCCTTGCCAGGATCGTACCAGGTAAATACCCAGACAACTTTGACCTTGATNTTGGGATTTTGTGTNTGCGCNCCGAGCATGAAGGCNTTGATNCCNCNTACNACCTCAGGGATNGGGAAAGAGGCGATATAGCCGATGACACCNCTCTTTGAAACTTGGCCAGCAATCACACCCTGTACATAACGACCCTCGTAAAAGCGCGCCGAGTAGGTNGNNACGTTNTCNGCNCGNTTGTAGCCCGTGGCATGCTCAAACTTAACCTCGGGAAAGCGTTTGGCAACTTTCAAGGTNGGTTCCATNTAACCGAACGAGGTCGTAAAGATCAGTTTGTGCCCGGTCTGNGCCAGTTTTGCGATCGTACGTTCGGCATCGGGTCCTTCTGGNACGCCTTCGACAAACGTGGTTTNNACCTGATCGCCGAGTTCTTTNTCGANNTGNAGTCGCNCNTGATCATGGGCATAAGTCCAGCCGTGATCACCCGGTGGGCCGATGTAAATAAATCCAACTTTCGTTTTATCCGCGCTGGCGCTGGTGCTGGCCCCNAAGCTGAGCAGGGTCGCAAACAGCGCAACAGCAACGCGATNNAGGNTTTTCATGTGNNTTCTCCGTTGGCAGTACATTTGTTGATTAAGTAGTGAGTTNATTCAATGAGTGTTAGTGATGAATTNCCCAGTCAACGCTCGGGTCGAAACGGTTGCGTAAGACAAGCGGGAGCATTAAGACGAATCCGCATTGCGTTGCTGGAAATCAGTACCAGTACGACGATCGTTGCCAGGTAAGGCAGCATCGACATGATCGCGCCGGGGATACCAAGCCCGATTGCCTGAGCGTTGAGTTGAACGATCGTGATCCCCCCAAAGAGTACCGCACCGAACAGTACACGAATTGGTCGCCAACTCGCAAAGACTACTAGAGCGAGTGCGATCCAGCCCCGACCNGCCGACATNTTTTCNGCCCAAAGCGGAGTGTAGGCGAGCGACAGGTAAGCTCCGCCGAGACCGGCCATCAGGCCGCCGAAAGCGACTGCGGCAAAGCGAATTCGAATCACCGAATAGCCGATCGCNTGGGCGGATACATCAGAATCGCCAACGGCCCGAAGAATCATTCCCCAGCGAGACCGTGACAGAAAGCCCGCGCAGGCGAGCAATACGAGAAGACCGAGATAAACCACGGGATCGTGACCCAAGAACAGTTGGGCNACGCTNGGGCCATCGGCCGAGTTCGGCACGTACAGTGGCCNGATTCGATCAATAGTTTCACCGACGTAATCCGCGCCGACGAGCGCCGACAGACCCGTGCCGAAAATAGTCAGCGCAAGCCCGGTCGCGACCTGGTTTGAGACCAGGAGCAGTGTCAGGACCGCAAAAATCAGTGATGCCATGATGCCGGAAAAGCCGCCGATGAGAAATCCCATATACGCGTCACCGGTGACGGTTGCCCCGATGAAGCCGAACACAGCGCCAACCAGCATCATGCCTTCGACGCCGAGGTTCAGGACACCGGATTTCTCGCACACGAGTTCTCCGGTGGCGGCAAAGATCAGCGGCGTGGCGGCCGTCATTATGGTCATCACCGAGGGAATGATCAGATCAAGCATGTTCTGGTCCACGTGCGCGCCTGAAAACAAGCCGGTAGCGGGTGACAAGGTCAAACGCCAGCAGGTAGAAGAGGATGACACCCTGAAACAGACTGGTTACTGCTTTGGGTAATCCGGCGACAATTTGTGCATTCTCGCCTCCGATATAGGTGACCGCGATGACGACGCCCGCCAGCAATACGCCGAGTGGGTGGAGCCGGCCAAGGAAGGCCACGATGATGGCGGTAAAGCCGTAACCGGGCGAGATATTTGGCACCAGTTGGCCGATGGTGCCGGATGCCTCGATGACACCGGCAAGGCCGGCGAGCCCGCCACCGATTAACAAGGTCATCCAGATCATACGTGTGCTGCGAACACCGGCATGGCGCGCTGCCAGCGGTGCCGAACCAAACAGGCGGACTCGAAAGCCAAAGCGGGTTTTTGCGACCAAGAACCAGGCCAGCAAGGGCGCAGCAAGNGCTAAGATAAGNCCCCANTGCAGGCGGTGCTNTNCAAAGAAGACAGGCAACACCGCNGCGTCGGGAAACGTTCGAGTACCGGGGAATCCCCAGCCCTGGGGGTTTCGCCAGGGACCGTGCACGAGATAGACCAGCAACAACTCCGCGATATACACCAGCATCAGGGACACCAGAATCTCGTTCGCGTTGAAGCGGGTTTTTAACAGGGCAGGAATCGCCGCCCAGATCATGCCGCCGACAATACCAAGTGCGAGCATGGACGGGAGTAATAGCGCGTTGGTGCTGTCGTGAAAGAACACAGCCAGGCCGCCGCCGACAATCGCGCCAAGGATGTATTGCCCCTCGGCGCCGATATTCCACACGCCGGCGCGAAATCCAAATGACAGACCGGTCGCGATCAATACCAGTGGCCCCGCCTTGACAGCCACCTCGGACAGTCCGGATGCGGAGACCAGGGGTTGGAGAAAATAAATATAAAGAGTGGCCGCGGGGTCTTTGCCCATGGCGATGAAGATCACCGTCCCGGTAATGATCGTCATAACGAGGGCCGCTAAAGGAGATAGCCAGGCTGCCAATACCGAATGACTGGCCCGGGGTTCAAGTCGTAGCACGGCTGGCCTCGTTCGCTATTGAATCATGGCGCATACCCATGAGAAGTCCGATCTGTTCTGGCGTGACATCGTGGATAGGTTGAACACGCGACAAGGTCCCTTGCGAGATCACAGCAACACGGTCGCACAGCGCGAGGATTTCATCGAGGTCTTGCGAGATGATCAGAATCGCGCTACCGGCTTCGGCGAGTGATCGAATGGCGCGATGAATGTCGGCAGCTGCCCCGGCATCGACGCCCCAGGTCGGTTGCGAAACCACCAGCACACCAGGGCTTTGCAGCATCTCTCGCCCCACAATGAATTTCTGCAGATTGCCCCCGGAAAGGCTACTCGCCAGAGCATCAACGCCGGTAGTGCGCACGTCGAAGTCGTGAGTAATCTGGTCTGAAAACGCACGGACAGCAGGCCACCTAATAACGCCGTGTTTGCAAAACGCGGGATCCTCGAGGGTCGTCAGAAAACTGTTCTCTACCAGGGTCATGTCGCCGACCGCGGCGTGCCCGACACGCTTTTCCAGGACAAAAGCCGCGCCTAACTTCCGCCTAGCAACAGGGCCCAGCTGATTGGCCGGCGCGCCCATGATTTCGATTGATCCAGACGAGGGTGGCCCGGTTTCGCCAGTCAACGCGCTCATCAGTTCGGTCTGTCCATTGCCGGCAATTCCGGCAATCCCGAGAATTTCGCCTTCGTTAATGGTAAAGGACATATCAGACAGGCTGATGCCGTGTGGCGCGTCAGAGCCGGTCCGGAGTTCGAAGATGCGAAGGCCGGGTTGGCCGAGTTGGCGAGGCACGTTGCCGGTGTATTGTTCGATTCGCCGGCCGATCATTTTTTCAGCCAGTGACTGCGCGGTTTCCTCGGCGGGGATGCAATCGGCGACGCGCCGCCCACCGCGCAAGATAGTGGCGCGGTGACACAGGCGGCGCACTTCTTCCAGTTTGTGGCTGATGTAGAGCACGGCGCGGCCCTCGTCAGCGAGGGCGCGCAGGGTTGTGAACAGCACGTCAGTTTCCTGCGGTGTGAGCACTGACGTCGGTTCGTCCAGAATTAATAGTTGGGGGTTCTGCAGCAGGCTGCGCACGATCTCAATCCGTTGTCGTTCACCCATAGACAGTTCGTACACGTCGCGGTCAAGGTCAAGGGCGAGTCCGTAAGACTCGGCAGTGGCATCGATATTGTCCCGCAGTGCACCAACGTCTTGCGCTGGCAAGGCAAGGGCGATGTTTTCTAGTACGGTCATGGCCTCGAACAATGAGAAATGCTGAAACACCATGCCGATGCCCACACGGCGTGCCGCGGCGGGACTTGCCACTCGCAGTGGTTTGCCTTGCCACCACAGGTCGCCGTGATCGGGACGCAGCACACCATAGATGATTTTGACGAGTGTGCTTTTGCCNGCNCCNTTCTCACCNAGCANNGCATGAATTTCCCCCGCTTGAATGTCNAGATCAATAGCCTCGTTAGCGCGACAACCGGGGAAGGACTTGTCGATGCCCTTGAGTTGCAGAAGCGGCGAGTCAGGCAACGCGTGAGGCCTGTGCTGATTCAAGGACGGGCTTGTGTAACAGCGACATCACTTCAGAAAGGGCGGCCAATGCAATCACGCCGGGCTCTTTTCCTGGCGGCCCGTCGCGACCGATTGGGCTCACCAGTCGTTTGCTCACTGTTTCGGTGACGCCGTCGGCCTTGAGACGACGGCGAAAACTGGTGGCTTTACTGTGGCTGCCAATGAGACCAATAAAGGCGAGATCCCTGCGCGCCAGTAATCGCAGGCAAAGCCGGTAATCAAGGTCGTGACTGAAGGTCATGACCAGTGCAGCAGCACCCATTGGCATTGTGTTGATGATCGATTCCGGCGTTTGTGCCCATTGGGGATGAACGTTCGTCGCCGTTGGCAATCTGGCAAGCCATTCTGTGCGCGAGTCGATTGCGGTGATGCACACAGGCAGTTCGACGGCGATTCCACACACGGCTTGCCCGACATGACCGGCCCCGAAGAGGAACAATTGGAGTCTGGCATCGCGTAACGACTGTAAATGGATGCTGTCATCTGGTGCGTGCTCGTGCCCGTGTGTTACGAGATATGGGGCAAGGTGCGGTCGATCAATGGCGAAGCCCAGTGCCTGAGCTGCCGGTGACGAGAGAGCCTTCGCAGCGAGACATAACCACGGTGATGCACTGGCATCGATGGGTTCCAGCAGTAACTCGATGGCGCCGCCGCAGCATTGGCCCAGGTCCGGTCCAAGGACGCATCGCAAGGGCGTGCGTTGCCATTGACCGTCGCCCGACAGCATGGCCTGTGCCGCTTCAGCCGCCATGCGTTCTAGTTCGCCACCCCCCAGGGTGCCTGCGATGCTCGACTGGGAAACCAGCATCCAGGTGCCACATTCGCGCGGTGCTGAACCGCGCAGTGCGGTCACCATCATGAACACGGCCCGTTCTTCGTTGCTAACCNACCGTTGGGCAAAGTCGATCCAATCAATCGGGCCGACATGCGATAGCACTTGAGTCTGGGTAGCGCTCATCGATCAGGCAGCGCCGCGCAAGTCGTCGATCGCGTTCAGAATCGCTTCTGGCGTTGCCGGAGCGTCCAGCGGGGGCACCTGTTGGTAGTCGACGAGACTGGCCAGGCCATCGGAGATCGCCTGGTGCACGCAGGTGGCCAGCACCAGGGGGGGTTCACCGACTGCTTTCGAGCGATGAATGGTGCCTTCCCGGTTATAGCCTGCAGCCCAGATCTGCACATTGAAGTGTTCGGGGCGATCGCGGGATGTGGGTATCTTGTAGGTCGAAGGGGCATGGGTTTTCAATCGGCCTGTTTCATCCCACCACAGTTCTTCGGTGGTCAGCCAGCCCATGCCCTGAACAAAGCCGCCCTCAATCTGGCCTAGATCAATCGCCGGGTTCAGCGACCGGCCGACGTCGTGCAGGATATCGACGGCCAGGACTCGATTTTCCCCCGTTAGGGTATCGATGGCGACTTCGGCGACGGCCGCCCCGTAGGCGAAGTAATAGAACGGCCTGCCGCTACCCGCTTTGCGATCGTAATGGATTTTCGGAGTGCGATAAAAACCGGTCGCGGAGAGCTGCACGCGTGCCAGATGTGCCTGCATCACCAACTCATCAAAAGTGAGCGTGTGTTCCCCGATGCGTACTCGACCGGGCAGGAAAGTCACTGCATCCTCGGAGACCCCATACGTATCCTGGGCGAAAGCGATCAAGCGTCGCTTGATAGTCTTGGCCGCGTTCCGCGCCGCCATGCCATTGAGGTCTGAGCCGGCAGACGCCGCCGTTGGGCTGGTGTTCGGAACCTTGCCGGTGTGGGTGGAGGTAATCTGGATGCGGTCGATATCGATCTGCAGTTCTTCAGCGACGATCTGGGCTACTTTCATCAAAAGGCCCTGACCCATCTCGGTGCCCCCATGGTTGAGGTGAACACTGCCATCCTTATAGACATGGATCAGGGCGCCGGCCTGGTTGAGTGCGGTGGTGGTGAATGAAATGCCGTACTTGACCGGGGTCAGTGCCAGGCCTCGAATCACCACCGGGTTGGCCGCGTTGTGGGCTGTAATGGCCTCGCGTCTTGCCCAGTAGTGGCTGCTGGTTTCTAGTTCGCCAACGAGCTCGTGCAGACAGAAGTCTTCTACCTTCATGTGAAACGGCGTGAGATCACGATTATCGTCTTCACTGTAGAAGTTAAGTTTGCGCACGCTCAGTGGGTCGCGACCGCAAGCCCGAGCAACGGCTTCTATCACCCGTTCGCCCGCCAGCGTGCCCTGTGGACCGCCAAAGCCACGGAAGGCGGTATTAGAGACCGTGTTGGTTCGCAAGCGGGCCGAGGAGATGTGCACGGTTTCGAAGAAGTAGGCATTGTCAAAATGGAACATGGCCCGATCGTTGACCGCATCCGACAGGTCCCGCGAGCAGCCACAGCGACCGGCAAAGTTGACGTCAACGCCCAAGATGCGGCCGTCGTTGTCGAAGCCGACTTGCCAGTCCGCGCGAAAATCGTGGCGTTTACCCGTCAGGATCATGTCGTCGTCGCGATCAAGTCGGCATTTCACTGGTCGTCCAGTTTGCACGGCACCGAGTGCGGCCAGGGCTGCCCACTGGGCTGCCTGGGTTTCTTTGCCACCGAAGGCGCCGCCCATGCGTCGAACTTCGACTGTGACTGCGTTGGCGGCGCGACCGAGCACGCGAGCCACGGCAATCTGAACCTCGGTCGGATGTTGTGTCGAGCAATGAATATGGACGTCCCCATCTTCCATCGGCAGGGCCAGCGAGATCTGACCTTCAAGGTAAAAATGGTCTTGGCCACCGATGCGAAGCGTTCCCTGGGCGCGCTGGGGAGCGGCCGCCAGCGCGGCGTGCCAGTCACCGCGGGTCATTTCCTGGCGTTCGCTGAGTTCGGCGCCGACCGCCATGGCTTCATCCACCGTTACAACAGGGGTTGCTTGTGTTGTTTCGATGTGGCCCAGTCGAGCAGCCGCACGCGCGGCGCGGTAACTTTGCGCCAGCACCGCGAAAACGGCTTCGCCATGGAAACGCACCTGTTTGTCGGCAAGGATCGGGTCATCACCGAGGTGCAAAGGGCTGACATCGTTGGTGCCTGCAATGTCATCGGCGGTCAGTACCGCCACTACCCCCGGGGCGTTGCGCACGGCATCCAGGTTCACGGCAATAATATCGCCTGCTGTGGTATCGCAACCCCCGACGGCGAGGTGCAGCGTACCATTGGGTACCGCAATGTCGTCGACGTAGCGGGCTTGCCCCGTGACGTGCTTGAGTGCGCTGTCGTGGTGGCGGGCCTCGCCAACAGACCCCGTAATCCGATCACTGTTGTGAATGTGCTCAGACATGTTGCAGCAGACCGGGCATCGAACTGGAATAAAGATCGGGCTGTGTTTCACCCGCGATACAGTCGAGCCAATAGCGCTCGAGCAGGTTGCTCGCAACGCGTAGCCGGTAATGGCGGGACGCACGCAGGTCACTAAGTGGGCTGAAGTCTGACGTCAGTGCCGTTTGCGCTAGCGCTAGAGTGGCCCGATCAAAGCATTGGCCCGTGAGTGCGCGTTCGCACGCCGCCGCGCGCTGCGGTGTGCCGGCCATTCCNCCAAAGCAGATTCTGGCTGACTGGACCTGTTCGCCATCGANCATCAATTGAAAAGCACCGAGTACGGCCGAGATATCCTGGTCAAAGCGTTTCGATATTTTCCAGCAGCGGAAGCCGCTAAGGTCACTGGTGGGAATAGAGATCGATGCAAGGAATTCACCGGGCCTGAGATCTTGTTTGCCGTAGGCAATAAAAAACGCTTCCAGCGGTATAGTGCGCGAGCCCTCAGGCCCCGATAGGTGAAGGCGGGNATNGAGGGCNATCAAGATNGGGGCCATATCACCAATCGGTGAGCCGTTGGCAATATTGCCGCCCAGCGTTCCTCGGTTTCGGACCTGAGCGCCGCCAAACCGTAGCAGCACGCGTTCGATGTCGAGTGACAGTNCGCCGAGGGCGCCGGCCGCATCGGCCAGTGAGACGGCCGCACCGATGTGTAAGCCCGCATCGTTACTTTCGAGGGTTTTTAATTCATCAANGGCACCCACGTGCACCAGGGTGGACAGCGGGCGCCCCTGCTTCGTGATCCACAGTCCGACGTCGGTGGCTCCAGCGANGAGTGTCGCATCAGGATGCTGTTGCAGTGCCTTTAAGAGTGCTGCCGACGTTCGGGGAGCTTCAAACCGGCCGCTTTTACCCTGGCTGGCAAGNGGGCGGACNTCTTNGGCCCAGGCACTGAGTGTGGCTTGCGCCTCGCGGCGCATGGCTTGCCAGTCCGGTGATAACGGCAGTGCGCAGGCGTGTCGGGCGGCATCGATGATCGGGCCATAGCCAGTGCAGCGGCAAAGATTACCAGCCAGCGCCTGATCGATGGCTTCGCGCGTTGGCGGTGAGTCATGGTCATTGTCGGCATGTGCCGCCTGCAGTCCGATCATCGACATCACAAACCCGGGNGTGCAGAAGCCGCATTGNGATCCNTCGGTTGCCACCATGGCGCGCTGAACCGGGTGTGGCTCGGGCAAGGCAGCGTGNTCCACNGTGATGATCTGTTTTTCGTCCACCATACCGAGGAGCAAAATGCACGCGTTGGCGGAAGTGTGTTGGAGGCGGCCGTCCTTCAGTTCACCAATCAGCACCGTACACGCGCCGCAGTCGCCCTCTGCGCAGCCTTCTTTCGTGCCTTTCAGTTCGGCCTGTTCGCGCAGGTACTCAAGNAGTGTTGTGGTCGGATCGTCCAGTTCGGTTTCTATGATTTTCCGACCGAGCAGAAATCGGACCTGGTGACGAGAGGTATTCACCGCCNGTGGACGCGTTTAACTGCCACGGTACGTGCTGTAACCATAGGGTGATACCAGCAATGGGACATGGTAGTTATCGCTCACGTCGGCAATGCCAAACCGTATCACGACATCATCCAAAAATGCNGGTTCGGGTAACGTAATGCCTTGGTCGCGGAAATAAGATGCCACCTGGAATTCCAGCTCATAGGTGCCGGCAATGAGTGTTGGNCCGGACAGCAGTGGCGTGTCGCTGCGCCCATCGGCATTGGTTTGCCCGCGGGCGACTTCAAGCGGCTCNTCGGCCACGTGGCGTAGGATCCATTTTACCCCCTTAGCTGGAGTGCCACTGGTGGTGTCGAGAACATGTGTTGTTAGTTGTCCCACGCGATTCTCCGGTCAGGTCCATGATTTGATACTAGCCGATGGCTTGGCACGTGGCACGGGAGTGCGTGGCTCGGGAGTGCGGGTGCCTAGGACTATTTTTCCACATTCGGGCCTTGGGGGTAATATCCCCTAGGTTNCGTCTTGATCTATTCCATCCCAATTTCAGGATCAGTCATTCATCATGCCCAACTCCTACCCACGGGACCTGATTGGTTATGGCCCGACTCCCCCAGACGCCAACTGGCCCGGCAGTGCCCGGCTCGCNTTGCAGTTCGTGATGAATTATGAAGAAGGTGGTGAAAATTCAATTGTCCATGGCGATGCTGGATCGGAGGCGTTTCTGTCTGAGATCGTTGGTGCCGAGTCGTGGCCAGGTCAGAGACATCCAAGCATGGAATCAATCTATGAATACGGCTCGCGTGTNGGTGTGTGGCGTTTGCTGGAATTGTTTAAGCGAAAGCAGTTNCCGTTGACGGTGTTCGCTGTTGGCATGGCACTTGAGCGCAATCCCGCAGTGGTCGACATGGCCCTCGAGCATGGCCACGAGATTTGCTCGCACGGTTATCGCTGGATTGATTACCGCCATGTCGCGGAATCGATTGAGCGCGAACATATCCAGAAGACGGTTGACATCATTACTCGATTGACCGGTGAGCGTCCTCTTGGCTGGTACACGGGCCGTACCAGTGAGAATACTCGTCGCCTGGTGGTGGAGGAAGGNGGCTTTCTCTACGACGCAGACAGTTACGATGACGATCTGCCTTACTGGACTCGTGTCGGTGATCGATGCCACTTGGTCGTGCCGTACACGCTCGACAACAACGACATGCGGTTTGCGACGCCACAGGGCTTTAATTCGGGCGAGCAGTTCTTTGCTTATCTGCGCGATGCTTTCGACACCTTGTATGCTGAGGGTGCGACGNTACCGCGCATGATGTCGGTCGGGCTGCACTGTCGGCTGGTGGGTCGACCCGGGCGCATTCGGGCCCTGGAGCGGTTTATTGATTACGTGCGCGGTTTTGATCGAGTGTGGATTTGCCGNCGAATCGACATTGCGCGTCACTGGCAGCGACAACACCCGGCACCGGTTTGAGTCGCCTGTCTCCATGGGATCNTTTCTCAGTCGGAATCCGCCGAGCCGCATGGATCGGGCCACGTTTATGTCGGTTTTCGGGGACCTCTATGAGCATTCTTCGTGGATTGCGGCCAGTGTCTGGGACCAGGGGCTATCCCAGAGCGCAGATCATGCCGATGGCTTGTTGCGGCTGATGAAGCAAGTCGTGGACGAGATTGGCCCGGGCCCACAGAGGGCGCTTCTAAGAGCTCATCCTGATCTTGCANGGCGGGTTGCCCGCGCTGGCGATTTGACCGATGCTTCTCGTAATGAGCAAGCGGGNGCCGGGTTAGACGAGTGCAGTGAAGCCGAATTTGATGCGTTTCAAGAGCTCAACAACCGCTATACACAGAAATTTGCNTTTCCATTCATCATGGCGGTCAAGGGNANCCAGCGAGCCGCAATNCTTGAAACATTTCGGNGGCGAGTTGAAAATGAACCAAATACCGAATTCGAGATGGCAATGGATCAAGTACATTGCATTGCCCGTTACCGGTTAGAGGCATTAGGTCAATGCGAAGATTAATAAGTCACTGGGTGGCTGGTTTTGCGGTTGTGATCGGTTGTGCGGGCGGTGTTGGGGCATCCGATCTTTACCTCTTGCCGGGTGACCCTGAGAATGGTCAGGCGCTTCATCAGGCGCGTTGNACTGTTTGTCACGAGACTCAGTTTGGTGGGGATGGTTCGAGTATTTACNAGCGGAGNCCCCGGCGGGTGCNGTCGATTGAAGGGCTAATGAAACAGGTCGCGTTCTGTAATCGACAGANTCGNNCNGNNCTTAACGATCACGAAGTGGAAGATATTGTTGCCTATCTGAATGAGGCTTTCTACCGCTTCACCATGGACTGAGAAGTGTTGCGCGTTCAGGGTATGAGAATGATTTTTCCGGCCGCGATGCGCCCGGCATCCAGATCCCGAAANGCGTTGGGGCCATCGCGGAGCTGACGGGTTTCGATCCAGGAGAGATCGCCGAGCGATCCGCGATGGAGTTGGTGTAATGCGTCTTCCAAGTCTTGTGCAGTGTAGGTGTAGGCGCCCATCAGCGTAATCTCGTGTCGAGTCAGGCGGTGNACATCGATGCCNCCGTCATTGTCNGCAAGGCCAATGTGTATGACGACGCCCCCGGNGCNGACGGCTGAGAGCGCGATGTGACGGGAAGTGTGGCTGCCGACGGCATCGATAATCAGGTCNTATGCCTCCGGCGGCGGGGCGGTCTTTGCGCCGTCGATTATTTCCCAATCGCCAGTGCTNGCCGCAGAGGCGCGGCGCATGGCGTTAGATTCTGTAATCGCGATTTGCTCGACCCCTTGCGCTTGTAATGCAAGGGCGCTGAGCAGTCCTATTGATCCGGCGCCGATCACCAATACCGCTGCGTTTTCTATGTCGCCGAAAAGTGNCCGCTCGGCNAGNCGGGTGGCGTGAATGGCCGTTGCCGCAGGCTCNGTCAGGGCGGCGTGAGCGGGATTCATGCCCTGTGGCATGGGGATCAGGTTGTCTTTGGGGACAATCACTTGGTCAGCGAAGGTGCCCGGTCGGTGCCAACCGATAGCGATGCGTTGTTGACACAGATTGGTACGCCCCGAGTCACACAGCTTACAGTTGCCACAGGCGATCAGTGGATTGATGACCACCGGTTGGCCTGTTTGAGGGCCACTCAGTATGTGCCCCGCGGCTTCGTGGCCGAGGATGGCGGGGACCGAGCGTTCGGGATTGTTGCCTCGGTAGACGTGCAAATCTGAGCCGCAGATGCCGCTGGCGTCGACGGCAACAACAACGTCTTCCTGAGCACCTGCAGCGGTGTCAGAGATTTCGGAATAGACCATCTCTTGGGGCCCGAGGTAGTGCAGCGCTTTCATCGGTCGTGTGTTGTGTTAAGCCAATGAAACGTCATGGTGAGACTCTTTCGGTAACTGAGCGAAGGCTTGAGTNGCTAAGACTGCCCGGCGCCAGTTTGCCAACAAGCGGGACCGATCGTTTTCTTTCATGGCTGGTGTGTAGACGTTTCGGNGTTGCCAGCGTTGAGCGAGNGCGTCGATCGAATCGACGAGACCGGCTCCAAGCGCTGCAAGGCCAGCTGCTCCGAGTGCNGTGGTTTCTGTCACAACGGGGCGCTCGATGGGTGCCCCGGTNATGTCCGCGAGAAACTGCATGAACCACGCATTCTCCGCCATACCGCCATCCACGCGGATTGCATGAACTTTCTGGGGGTAGTCGNTANTCATGGCNNTGAGCAGNTCGACAGTCTGGTAACAGACCGATTCTATGGCCGCGCGAGTCAGTGCANTGGCGCCGGTCCCACGCGTGATGCCAAACACNGCNCCACGTGCGTGNGGNTCCCAGTGCGGGGCACCTAGACCGGTAAACGCGGGCACGAAATAAACCCCCTCGTTCGATGGCAGTGCGGCGGCAAGAGCTTCACTCGCTGCTGCGCTTTCAATCACACCGAGTTCGTCCCGCAGCCATTGCAGTGCGGCACCGGCAATGAAGAGGCTGCCCTCCAATGCATAGGTCGGTATTCCATTAAGACGATATCCAATAGTGGTCAATAATCGTGTTGTTGAAGTGACGGGGGTGGTGCCGGTGTTCAGCATGGCGAAGGCGCCGGTGCCGTAAGTGCTTTTCAGCATGCCGGGTGAAAAACATGATTGTCCGATCAGCGCAGCCTGCTGATCACCGGCAATACCGAAGATAGGAATCGATCGTCCAAAGTGCTCGCTAATGGTTTTCCCAAAATCAGACACACTGTCCCGTACCTCTGGCAGGATGACGGCGGGTATGTTGAAGCGTTCCAGCAATGTGTCGTCCCACATCTGGCTGTGAATATTGAATAAGGCAGTACGCGAGGCATTGGTGGCGTCGGTTGCGTGTACGGCCCCACCGGTAAGACGCCACAGAAGAAACGTGTCGATGGTGCCGGCCGCCAGTTCACCGCGTTCTGCACGAGTGCGGGCGCCCGGCACATGACTCAGCAGCCAGGCGAGTTTGGTGGCTGAGAAATACGGGTCGAGCAAAAGACCTGTTCGCGCACTGACATCGGCTTCATGCCCAGCAGCACGCAGGGCCTCGCAGCTGTCGGCCGTGCGCCGGTCCTGCCACACGATCGCGTTGTGAATTGGCCGGCCAGAGACCTTGTCCCAAAGCAAGACTGTTTCGCGTTGATTGGTAATGCCAATGGCCGCGATGTTGTTGTCGGCTTGGCTGATGACCTGGCGACAGACCGCGAGGGTAGTATTCCAGATCGATTCTGGATCGTGCTCGACCCAGCCNGGTTGGGGGTAGATCTGATCTAGTTCTTGTTGGGCGGTACTAACCATTGAGCCATCAAGATCGAATACGATGGCGCGTGAACTGGTCGTCCCCTGATCGATAGCCAATACTTGCGGCTCGTTTCCCATGATATTGCCTAGATAGAGCGAGTACTGTTTTGGGTCTTGGTNGGCGCCGATTACACGCTGTTTTGAAGTTGGCAAGCGGCCTTCTAATTGCAGAAGTGTTTTGACTATAAACTTAAGTCATGGACAAAATCTCGATTATTGTGCCGGCCCATAATGAGGAGCAGACCATTGTCCCTTTATTACAGGCGGTGCGGGCTGCGACTGAGGCGCTTTCCATCGTGATCTTTGAGGTCATCGTCATTGATGACGGCTCCAAGGACACAACTCGGTCTTTGTTGCTGGCCGCCCCCGAGCTGTACGATCATCTCATTGTGCTTGATCATCAGCACGGAAAAGGGGGTGCTGTGCTAAAAGGGCTGCAGCGCGCTGCTGGAGATTTTGTGCTGTTTCAGGATGCGGATCTCGAGTACGATCCCAGGGACTACGCAGCCCTGATTGAGCCGGTCATCGAGCATGGTGCCCAGGTTGTTATCGGTAGTCGGTTTATCGCTCCACGGATGACGCGAGTATTTTATTTTTGGCACAAAATGGGTAACCGGCTGATTACGCTGGTTTTCAATCTGTTGAACAACACGACGTTTACCGACATTTACAGTTGTTACCTGCTTTACCAGCGTTCCCTGGTTCCGGTCGAGTCGATACGCACCCGCAGTTGGGAGCAACATGGAGAAATTCTCTCTCTTGCAGTTGGCAAGGCGAAAGTCTTATATGAAGTGCCGGTTTCTTATCGAGGTCGAAGTTACGCGGAAGGTAAGAAGATACGTCCGAGCGACATATTTCGAGTTTTTTATGTTTTGATCCTCACCCGCCTACGCCGTGTGCTTGATCGGTAAAGGATNNTGGANAGTTTTNGGTGACTTCCTCCATACTGNCNAANAATCAANCTGNNNGAGTGCTTTGTGACCCATCGCGTTTTATTTGTTAAGCCACCGGATCGGTTCCTCGAGAACGAGTTNGTCTATCAGCAGTTGGGGCCGCATTACCTGCAGTCTTNTCTGCAAGTGCATGGTATTGAATCTGANCTTTTGGTGTTGTACGAGCGATTGTCCATTCGGNAAGNGCGCGNGAGCGGCATCTTGNCAGCGCTTTCNCTCGACGATCTCAACATGTTATTTNTGGGAGCGGATGGGCGGGTAGTNGACGACGNGTTTGATGTNANNATCNTTGGTGATTACAACNTAGTCGGGCTCTCGGTGATGAGTCCACAGGCNCCTGATGCCTATCTATTAAACAAGGCAATCAAGCGCCTGTANCCCGANATNACTACTGTGATTGGAGGNTCTCATCCGCGTTATTACCAGGACCAGGTAGTNGCGTTNCCGCNNAACATGGCNTTCGACTTTGTTGTGCCGCAGGATGGTTGGCAACCCATGTTAGATATTGCTTCCGGTAAGGTAAAGAAAAANGGGCNATCGACGNTGATNGTTGACAACATGCCNAAGTTGACTGCTTTGCCGGCGCCTTCGNGGCCGGNAGCGCTGATGNAGCGCTACCGTTTTGATATCGCNGGTGCACCGGCTTTTCATACCGTTAGCGCGCTCGGATGCCCGTTCACCTGTCATTTCTGTGAATCTGGNATCGAGAGTGTGCGTCGTTTTTCGGAGGCCATGATCAACCACGATCTGGAAGTGATGGCNGCNACGCATGCCAAGTTGGGCCANNCGCNAAAGTCAGTNATGTTTTTCGATGATGTNGGCTTGATGAANCCGAAGCAGGTGGGNCGATTGTCTGAATTGGTAAACCANCATGGTTACAACACGTGGCGGGCGTTTACCCATGCGTATCTGGTGCGAAAATTCGANAGCGATCTTCTCGAGCCGTTTGTTCGAACGGGCGGTAGGCGGNTNGGTATGGGGTTGGAGACAGGTTCGCAAAGATCGTTAGATCTCATCAANAAACGAAACGGNAAGCATCAGTCCGTGTCGGATCATTACGAGGCCGTGCGNATTGCTAATGCCCATGGTGTTGCNGTTGATGCNTTTACCATTATCTTTCCATGGGAGGANGAGGANGATCTTCGCCAGACCACGGCGCTTGTCGAGTTTATTGCAGNCAACGATGTAAAGGGGACGGATGANCAGGGAAGGCAAATGAGAAACCACGTGGATTCNACCATCATGACGCCTTACCAGGGTACAAAGTTTTACGATCTGTTCCATGCTGGAAAATTTCCGGCAGTCGAGGTTAAAGTCGATCTGGACCCGGGCAATTTGTACTACAAAGGAAACCTCGGCGGGTCGGGTTGGCCGTATACCCGTAGTCGATTACCTCGAGA
>PAWW01000023.1 GCA_002714255.1 Acidiferrobacteraceae bacterium | reverse complement strand
ATCGAGCAGGTTGTCATATACGGAACGGCTGGCATCGAATGCGGCGCCAATCACGCCAGCAGCTGGACCGGACTCGACCATTTGTACCGGCTGGCGTTTCGCGATATTGGCGGCAATGATGCCGCCAGAGGAACTCATCAGGTGTAATCCTGAATTAATTCCTCGGGCTGTGAGTTTTTCCTCAAGTCGAGCAATGTAGGGTCCCACCTTAGGGAGTAGGACGGTGTTGACGACGGTGGTGCTGGTACGCGGATATTCCCGGTATTCAGGACTGATATCGGATGACAGCACTACCGGTAATTCGGGGCATTCTTCCTTGAGGATTTCGGCAATTCGCCGTTCGGGCTCGGGGTTTTTATACGCGTGCAACAGTGCCACCGCAACGGCTTCCACTTTTTCTTCAACAAAAAACCGGGCGACGGCTTTGACGGATGCTTCATCCAGCGGGACGATCGTTTCTCCATCCGGCCCGGTACGTTGGGGTACCCCTTGAGATAGATAGCGCGGGATTAGTGGAGTTGGCTTGTCATAAAAAATGTCATACAGACTCGGCCGAGTCTGGTACGCGATCTCGAGCACATCGCGGAATCCTTCACAGGTGATGAGGCCTGCTTTTGCCCCCTTGCCCTCGATGATGGTGTTGGTCGCTATGGTTGTACCATGTACCGTAAAGGCGATGCTGCCGGGGTCGATNCCATGTGATGCCAGTGCCTTCTCGATACCGTTCATACAGCCGATCGAAGGATCAGCCGGCACCGTTGCGACTTTTGCCACAAGGATTTCGCCACTATCCTCATCGACCAGAACCACATCAGTAAAGGTTCCGCCTGTGTCGACTCCGATGCGAAAGTGTTTGTGTTGAGTCCCCATGTGCTGCCCTTAAACTCGATTGCCACCAAATGCCTGGTTAAAACTATTACCGGATGCAAGGCGGTCATAACTAAAATGGCGGAAGTCATCTCGAACGTTGTTATTGACTATCCATTCGGCCAGTTCGCGGCCGAAAATCGGACCGGTCTTGAAAGCGTGTCCGCTGCCCCCCGCCGCGTCGCAATAACCTTCCAGGCCTTCGCGTGGGCCGACAAATGGAATCCAATCAGGAGTAACGTCGTACAGCGCAGCGTACGCGTGTAGAAGCTTCGAGCCCTGCAGCGAGGGAATTCTTTGGCACCATCGATCGCGCAAATCGAGCACGAANTNTTCATCAGCCGATTCCTTNTAATTATAAGGATCCACAACAAAGTAGGGCTTGGGATATCCGCGGCCGAACAACCAGCGGCCCTCGCCCATGGGTCGCATATAGGTCGCTTCAATGGGGTTTGACACGGGCGTGGTCGGTAGCGGTCTTCCGGTCGGCACTTNCCAAACACTGTCCTGCTCTCTGACTGAATGAATCGGCAGGTCAAGCTCGACACTTTCGGCAAGGAACCTTGACCATGGTCCCGCAGCATTAACCACGACTCCTGCGGTAATGTTTTCTTGTTCTAGAACAACGCCGCTGATGCGATCACCATCACGNATCAGTGATCGCACGGGGGTTCTTGATCGAAACTCACCGCCATCGCGTTGAAACGCAGCGACAAAGCCTTCTGTGGTTTGTACGGGGTCGGCATATCCGCTTGAGGCTTCGAATACGATTGCCCCAATACCATCATATTCAAGCCAGGGGAAGCGTTTTTCCCAGTCAGAGTCGGGCACGAAATCAGTATCGACTCCCAACGACTGGTGCATTGCCACCAGTTCTTTTGCTGTGTTGACCCAGTCGGGTGGAACCAGCTGCGTGAAGCCGGTGGCGTGAAATCCACCGTCCACACCGATTTCTGCTTCGAGGTTGTGAAATAGCGACACGGCTTCTTGAGCAAGGCGTGCCATCACGGGTACGGAGTAATAGGAGCGGACAATCGCCGCACTTTTGCCGGTTCCACCGCTGGCTGGATCACCGCGCTCGATCAGCAGCACTTTGTTGACCCCACTCTTGCGTAGGAAATAGGCAGTGCTCGCGCCGAGGATGCCGGCGCCCACAACCACAACATCTACATTCGTCATTAGCTAGTCCTCTGATAACGCTTTCTGCTACTACGATACGTCACAACAGTTGCCTACGGGCGACCCCTGATATTGACTGACTGCGGTGATGCCAAGGTTCTCTTGGCCAATTTAGCGACCAATTTGAGTAGCAGCAACTAAACCCATTGGTTATCTGCGGATATCCAGGCGCGGTTTGGTTTGGATCAGAGTCTTTCAGAACGCTTCGTCTGGGAAATCCATCATAGTCGATGCGCCCGCCATGATCGCAGCAAAGAGCGAACCGGTCTGCGGCATGATGCGTTCCATGTAGTGTCGGGCTGTTGCAACCTTGGCATCGTAAAAACCTTGGTCTGCGCCGTTTTCATGAGTCAGTGCGACTTCAACCATTCTGGCCCAGAGATAGCCAAGGGCGACGAGACCAAATAATCGAAGATACTCACTAGACGCGGCGGCCGCTTCATTCGGGTTTTTTAATCCAACCTGTGCGATGTGCCCGGTCGCCAATTGCAGTCGGCCAAAGGCTTTAGCCAGTGGCATAACGAAGGGCTGTAATGCGGGGGTGAAGGCGTGTGACTCGATCCATGATTGAACAGGATGAAAAAACTGACGCAAATAACGACCCGTGTGAGCGGGGACTTTTCGTCCAACCAGGTCCAGTGCCTGAACTCCATTGGCGCCTTCATAAATTTGGGCAATACGGGAATCACGCACGTATTGTTCAACACCATTTTCCCGAATGTATCCATGCCCGCCGTAGACCTGGAGTCCCATATTCGTAATATCAAAGCCGTAATCGGTGAAGAACGCTTTCGCGATCGGTGTCATGAGTTGGACAAAATCATTAGCAGAAGCTCGCGTTGTCTCGTCCTCAGCCCGTTCCCTAAGATCAAGGTGCCGTGCAATCCAGGTGGCCATCGCCCGATTGCCCTCAGTCAGTGCGCGCATGGTCAGCAGGGTGCGCCGGATGTCGGGGTGTACGAGGATGGGATCGGCAGACTTATCCGGGTGTTTGGTGCCCGTTACCGACCGTCCCTGCAATCGTTCGCGGGCATACTCGACCGCAGCTTGGTAGGCGCTTTCCGAAAGACCCAATCCCTGCACGCCAACACCAAGGCGCGCGTCGTTCATCATGACAAACATAGCCTGCATCCCTTTGTGCGCGCTACCAATTAACCATCCGGTTGCCTGATCAAAACTCATGGCACAGGTTGCCGAGGCCTTGATTCCCATTTTGTTTTCTAAGGCTGTGCATAGAACACCATTGCGTTCCCCCGGATCACCGTCAGGGTTCGGTAGAAACTTTGGCACCAGGAAAAGACTGATACCGCGAACGCCAGCCGGCGCATCAGGCAGTCGGGCAAGCACCAGATGAATGATGTTCTCGGTGAGGTCGTGTTCGCCTGCCGAAATAAATATCTTGTTCCCGGTCACTCGATAAGAGCCGTCCGCATNGGGTTCCGCGCGNGTGCGTAACANGCCGAGGTCGGTCCCACATTGGGGTTCGGTCAGGCACATCGTCCCTGACCACTCGCCGCTGGTCAGTTTGGGCAGATAACGTGTTTTAAGCGTATCGTTTCCAAACGCCGCGATTGCACGATAGGCGCCACGCGAAAGGCCGACATAGGTGCCGAACGCAATGTTCGACGAACACACCATTTCCTCCAACAAAGTGCTGATGGCAGCGGGAAGGCCTTGGCCGCCGTATTGGGGGTCGCTAGATAGTCCAATCCAGCCGGCTTCGGCGTAGGCACGGTAGCATTCGCGAAATCCACTGGGTGTTGTGACCTCGCCCCCCTGGTGGTAGCGACAGCCTTCTTCATCACCGCTGCGATTAATCGGGAAAAGTTCGTTTTCACAGACTTTAGCCGCTTCTTCAAGCACGGCATCAATGAGATCAGGTGTTGCCTCTTCAAAGCCAGGCAAGGCGCTGATGTCGCTCGAATCAAAGAGTTCGTGGTAGACAAACCGCATGTCTCGTAGCGGAGCAGAATAACTGGCCATCAGAAGTCCTGTGTCTTGAGTGAGTTAGTTGCGAAGCGGTTTGCCGCTCTCGAGCATGTGCTCCATTCGAGCGAGTGTGCCGGGGGTTTTTAAAAGCGCCATGATCGCGTTGCGCTCAAGGCGCAACACATCGGCCTCGTTAACCGGTACGGTTGGATCCGCTTCGCCTCCAGAGAGCACATAGGCCAGCTGGCTGGTCACAACCTGATCGTGTGATGTTGCTTTGCCAGCCTTGCACAGATCACGCACCGCCATTGTCATCGCGGCACGCCCACTTGGACCGGGAAGCCTTATTTCTGGGGGTGTCGGGGGGCTGTAATCAGCCGCGAGTCGTCGTGCCATGGCCTTGGCGTCGGCCAGTAAACGATTCCGGTTCATGCTGATGTTATCTGTAGGTCTAAGAAAAAGCAGGTCACGGGCTTCCTCGGCCGAACGTGAGACGTTCGCCATACCGATCGCTTCGAAGACTTTACCCACAGCCGCCATGGGGCCCTGTGGGTGTTTGGGATTGTTCATCCAGCGCAGCAGCATTTCTTTGCAGCCGCCCCATGCCGGCACGAGTCCCACACCGACCTCCACTAAGCCCAGGTAGGTTTCAGCGTGCGCCTGAATCGCGTCGCAATGCAGAAGCACTTCGCAGCCTCCACCAAGCGCCATGCCGGAGGGAGCGCCAACGACTGGAAACGGCGCGTATTTAAGTGCCTGGTAGATATCCTGACCCTGTTTCACTGATTTTCCAATCTCGGACCAACCTGCGAGGTTGGCAGCGAACAGCGCCTGTCCAAGATTCACGCCTACGGAAAAATTATTGCCTTCATTGTAAATAACCAAGGCCTGAAAGCCTTTCGCTGGAATGAGCGTAATGACTTCGCTGATCACCTTGAATACCTCGGCGTCCAGGCTGTTCATCTTGGTGTGAAATTCCAGGCACAGCACCTGATCCCCCAGATCCCACGCGCTGGCTGCGCTGTTGCCGGCAATGCGATCTCCCGCTCGCTTGATGTCAGACAACAGTAAGACGCCTTCGGCACGCGAGATGGTGTTGTAACGACCACTGTGACCAAAGGACTCAAGTGTGTTGTCCTGATTGCGGTAGAAGTTGCCTTCACCTACAGCGGTGACGAGTTCGGGAACTGGCATTCCGTCTTGCTGTAGTCGGTTTGAGAACCAAGCGGGTCCCAATTGGTCGAGGAGTTCAAACGGCCCCCATTTCCACGCGTAGCCTGTGCGCATGGCTTCATCCACATCTTGGATGGTGTCCGCGATCTCCGGCACTAGCGAAGCGGCGTAACTCAACGTGTGGGACAAAACGCGCCAGGCATAGCGTCCGCCTTTGTCCGGATGGTTGACCAGGGCACGAAGTCCCTGGCGCCCTGCCGCGACGCTTTCCAGTTGGGACGGTGTGCTCGGATGATACTCACCTGTTTCCAGATCAATCGATTCCTTTACCCGCTTGCCGCTTTCCGTATTAAGCCGGTAAAAGCCGCCTTTGCCTTTGCGACCGGTAAAACCGGTTTCGATCATTTGATTGATGAATGGCGAGGGTTGGTGAATGTCTCGGTATAGGTCTTTCTCAGGCAAGGTGGCCAGCATAGAAGCGGCGACGTGAGGCTGTAGGTCGATGCCGACAAGATCCATTAAGCCGAATACGCCGGTTTTCGGTATGCCCATGGGGCGGCCGATGATGGCATCGGCTTCTTCGACCGTTAAGCCGTCTTCGAATGCAAATCGGACGGCGCTTTCCATCCATAGAATGCCGATTCTGTTGGCAATGAAACCGGGTGTGTCTTTGCACGTGACTACGCTTTTGCCAAGCGTCTGGTCTCCGAAGATGCGCAAGGACTGGAGGATATCGGGGCGAGTCTGTGGTCCAGCAACAATTTCGAGCAGGCGCATATAACGCGGTGGGTTAAAGAAATGGGTAATGGCAAAGTCTTTGCAGAATCGTTTTGGAAGACCTTCTGTCAGCTTTTCAAGAGGGATAGTGGATGTNTTTGAAGACACGATCGAGTCAGTTTTTCGCTCGGTTTCAATTCGCGCATACAGGTCACGTTTCGCATCCAGGTTTTCTATGATGGCCTCGATGATCCAGTCGCACTCGCCCAACTGATTCAAATCATCTTCTATGTTTCCAGTAACGATGCGCCGCGCGTTTCGTTTGTGCATNAATGGGGCGGGATTCGTCTTAAGCAGCCGCGCTACTGCCGTGTCAGAAAGCACGTTTCGAGCGTTGGCGCCATCGGGAACGACATCAAGCAACACCACGGGTAGGCCGGCATTGGCCATGTGGGCTGCGATACCGGCGCCCATAACACCCGCCCCGATAACGCCGACCTTGCGAATGTCGGTCACAGCTAGAGGGCCTCCATGACGGTCGCNATGCCTTGTCCACCGCCAATGCATTGTGTGGAAAGCGCATAGCGGCCGCCATCGCGTTTCAGAATTTGAGCTGCCTTGCCGGTAATGCGTGCCCCGGTAGCGCCCAGAGGATGACCAATAGCAATCGCACCACCATCCACGTTGACTTTTGTTACGTCGAGTTTGAGGTCGCGGATAGAGGCGATCGACTGAGTGGCAAAAGCCTCGTTAATCTCGATCACATCAAGGTCAGACGCGTCAATTTCAGCTCGGGCAAGGGCTTTGCGAGACGAGAAGATAGGTCCAAGCCCCATGGTTTCCGGTTTGCAACCAGAAACGGCGATGCTGCGAATGCGTGCAATAGGCTCAAGACCTTTGCGCTCTGCGTACTCCTCACTACAGACTAAAGTGGCGGCTGCACCATCAGTTAGCGGTGATGCGGTGCCCGCAGTGACCGTACCGTTTTCGTCAAAAGCGAGCTTCAGACCGGACAAGCCGTCTACCGTGGTGTCCGGACGCAGGCAGCCATCGGCGTCTACGACTTTGCCATTGACGGTAATCGGTACGATTTCCTCTGCAAGTCTTCCCTCACTTTGTGCTTGGGCCGCTTTNTGTTGACTTGCTACCGCGAAATCTTGTTGTTCTGCCCGATCGATCTGGTATTCCCGGCCTACGTTTTCAGCGGTTTCTCCCATCGACATATAGGCACCCGGTACTGTTTCAGATAGGGTGGGATGAGGCATGGGATTGAAGCCGGTCATAGGTACTCGGCTCATGGATTCGACGCCTGCGCAGATATAGACATCGCCAGCGCCCATCTGGATGGCACCGGCCGCATTGTGAATCGACTGCATGGACGAACCGCAGAAACGATTAATCGTGGTGCCGGCAACAGAGATAGGTAGCCCCGCCAGGAAAACCACCAGCCGGGCCATGTTGAAACCTTGCTCTGCTTCTGGAAACGCGCAGCCTAGAATGAGGTCCTCGATGTCCTCGACATCGACGCCCGTGCGTTCTATCAATCCCTTGATCGCTTCGGCTGCAAGGTCGTCAGGACGGACTCGTGTGAGATCGCCCTTGTGTGCAAAGTGAAATGGTGTCCGGGCATAGCCGGCAATGACGATATTTTTCATCACAGTTCTCCCGAGAAAGTCATCAGGTGGGGTCGTTGCGAATGAGAAACTTAAGTTGCTCCCCAGTCGAGGGCCCGCGGGTTTTAGTTATGTCGTATGGAAAATCAGTGAGTGAAGCATATGGCTTCGGTTTAGCCTTGAGTCCGCTGTGTTTCCTCTTCAACCAATTCCTTCTTTGAAAGCTTGCCGATCATGGTCTTCGGCAGTTCGGCGCGGAACTCTATCATTGACGGGCGCTCTATTACTGAGAGCTTGTCGGCAAGAAAATCCAGCAGCTCGGTTTCGGTGAGCGTCATGCCGTCCTGCAGGCGGACAAAGGCCTTGGGTGCCTCACCACGGTAATCATCGGGGATGCCAATAACAGTCACTTCAGAGACAGCCGAATGCAGATTGATGGCCTCTTCAATAGTGCGCGGATACACGTTGTAGCCGCTGCANAAGATCAGGTCCTTAATTCGATCGACGAGAAACAGGTGGCCTTCCTCATCCATATAGCCCACATCCCCGGTTCGAAGCCATCCGTCACGAAGTGTTTGGTCAGTCTCCTCGGGCTGTTGCCAGTAACCCGACATGACTTGTGGTCCTCGTATCCACAGTTCGCCGCGCTCTCCGACAGAGACAGTTTGTTCGGGATTTTCGATGTCGTGGATCGATATGTCAGTCCCCGGCACAGGCAGTCCGATAGAACCTGCTTTATTAATACCGTTAATTGCGTTGCACGTGGCGACNGGGGAGCATTCCGATAGGCCATATCCTTCGACCAGTCGACAACCGGTCAGTTTTTCAAAACGGGTCTTCACATCCAATGGCAAGGGAGCACCACCGGAAATACAAAAAGAGATGGAAGACAGNTCGTATTTGTCTAGCTTAGGGGCCTCGTTGATCGATGTGTAGATCGTCGGTACGGCTGGAAACAGAGTGGGCCGCTTGTCATGGATGGCTTTGAGCGCCTGATCGCGGTCATAGCGCGGCAGCAGGATCATTTCTGCCCCAGCCGCCACTGCAAAATTCATGACGCTAGTCATGGCGAATACGTGNAANAGTGGTAGAACGCCGAGTATTTTCTCCTCGCCTGGACGGAGATCTGGAAACCAGTGCAGCATTTGCGAGACGTTTGCTGCCAGATTGGCGTGGCTNAGCATCGCTCCCTTGGGGGTGCCAGTCGTACCACCGGTGTACTGTAAGACAGCGGTNTCGATTGGCTCGACTGGTGTTGNCGGTTTGTTGCCATCATTGTCNATCAGCGAGTCAAAGCNAATGTGCTGATCATCCGTTGGAATCGTGGCGATCTCTTTTCGCTTCAAGAGACGAAACAAAAACCCTTTCACGCCGGGAAGTATCCCCGCCATGGGGCAGACAATGATGCGATTTAATNCGGTTTGTTTCAGCATNGCGCCGACTTTGGAATAAATCAGTTCGAGATCCATCGTCAGCATGATTTCGGTACCGCTGTCGTTAATCTGAAAGGCAAGTTCCCGCTCTACATAAAGTGGATTGAAATTCACCACCGTACCGCCAGCTCGCAGAATGGCGAAATAGCCNATCACGGCATAGGGNGTGTTGGGCAAGCACAACCCGACGCGTGTTCCTTTCTGGACACCCAGGTTCTTGAGTCCCTGCGCTGCACGTGCGACCAGTGTGTTCAGTTCCTGGTAGGTTGTTTTACGGCCCAGGAAATCGATAGCCAGTCGGGCGCCGTGCNGCTTGGCCGTGTCTTCAAGGTAAGTAATGAGCGGGCGCTGATCGATAGTGCCTGACCAGTCAACGTCTGCAGGATAGTGTGCGACCCAAGGCCTGTGAGTGGTGTCGGTCATGAAAGTTTGGGTGGTTCAGTTAAGGTGGCTTGGGATATTACTCTTCGTGTGACGAGGCTGTCACAGCGGTTGCTGTGAAGGTTTTTGACGGAGNTTGCTGTCGATTAAAAATATGTCGATAATACTAGACATATGGACGAGAAAGCAGCAATCAGAGCATTCGGTGCGCTGGCCCAGGCCAGCCGTTTACGCGCATTCCGCTTATTGGTGGAGCGGGGGGAGAGCACAGTGCCCGCGGGTGAAATTGCCCGCGAACTGGGCATTCCACACAACACGATGTCTGTCCACCTGGCGGTACTGACGCGCAGCGGTCTCCTCGATTCGCATCGCCAGGGTCGTTCAATTCGTTACGGGCTTAATGTCGATGGAATTCAAAGCGTATTGCGATACCTGGTTGACGATTGTTGTGGGGGACATCCCGAGTTGTGTGGTCCGATAGCTAAACGGTTGGATTCGGNGACGTCTCCCCGGATGAAAATCGATGGCCCGTNCTGAGCTTGCCAGAAGACTAAGCGCTGAAGCGATCGGCACGGCATTCCTGCTGGCAACAGTAGTCGGTTCGGGAATCATGGGGGAAACGCTGTCAGGTGGTAACGATGCGATGGCGTTGCTAGGCAATACCGTGGCGACGGGCGCCATACTGGTGGTGATTATTCTGGTATTTGGTNACGTTTCTGGTGCGCATTTTAATCCAGCAGTAACCATGGTCTTTCTTATTCGGGGTGAGATCAGTGGCGCGGTCGCCTTGGCGTACATAGTGGTCCAGGTGGCTAGTGCGTTGGTGGGGACGTGGGCGGCCCATTTCATGTTTGAAGAGGTCATCATGCAGTTCTCGACCAAGCCTAGAACCGGCCTGTCTCAGTGGTTCTCTGAAGCCGTTGCTACGTTCGGTTTGGTTATGACCATTCTCGGGACTTTGCGATGGCGACCCGATCGAGTGCCCTATGCGGTAGGTCTTTTTATTACTGCGGGCTATTGGTTTACTGCATCAACTTCTTTTGCCAACCCGGCCGTCACAGTAGCTCGCGCGTTTACGGATACTTTCAGCGGGATACACCCGCCCCATGTGCCCGCATTTATTGTGGCTCAGTTAGTCGGTGCAATGCTTGCTGCAGGAGTGATGGGTTGGTTACTTCGTCGACCAGCTGTTAGTGAATAGTGTTCTGTTGCGAACCGACTATGCGCACGGNANCCAGTGACCATGCGATCATCGCCTGATGGCAGATCACGCAGAGGCTTGCAGNGTGGGATTCCTTGGTTGGCAATGTCGACTGAGACAATGGGCGGTTCGTGAGGAAGGCGGGCGGCCCTCGCCAGGTATGCGTCCGGATATCTGGTTGTCTGGAGTTAGCCAGTCCAGCGGGCAGTTGACGGTACTGATNAACAAGTCAGAGGCGAAACCGGTACTCGCACAGTTTCGGCACATCGTGTTGAAAACCCATGATCCCGAGAATCGTTATTCCGGTGCGCTGCGTTTTCTGGGTGAACGTTACTATCAGCGTCCAGATGGTTTTGGTGATGAGCTCACCGCCTTGTGCCAGGTTGACACGCTGCTAGTGCGGGCATTACTGGCAAAACAGAAGTGTGCACTGTGTTTTGACGCGCACAACCAGACTTATTACTTGCCATGCTCTGTGCGATCGGTGGCTGAGGAGGAAAGTCTCTATCAGCTTACCTACTGGCATAACCGTCTCTTCAATNCCAATATTCCCGCTTCGATCATGGTNCTNGGATTNCAGCCGNATTGGGAGAAAGCCNAAGCCGACCCGCTGCCATTGGCAGTATGAGATCGAAATAGAAGTCTCAGGCTACCCGATGACGCCGCGCAAATCNCTGCGTGCCTGTTCCAGATGCTGTTGTATGGTTTTGGCTGCGCCGTCCGCATCGCGGCTGATGATG
Source organism: Acidiferrobacteraceae bacterium (assembly GCA_002714255.1). Classification (GTDB taxonomy): domain Bacteria; phylum Pseudomonadota; class Gammaproteobacteria; order Arenicellales; family UBA868; genus UBA11791. The sequence continues at coordinate 1,012 of PAWW01000023.1, read as the reverse complement.
ACTGCGAGCAGTCGACGGTGCTGTCGGTTGTAGCGATTGATGCGCTCGGGGGTCAGTATCTGATCTTTCATCGCACGCCATTGCGCATGACTGCGGACTTCATTGAGGAGCTGGTAAAGCCAAACCAACAGTGGATTGTGGGTAGATTCGGCAAGGGCCAGGTGAAACTCGCTGTCGGCCTGAGTAAACCGCTCAGGATCGTGATCACATTGTTCAAGTTGATCCAGTGCCCTNGTNATGTGCTCGATATCGACCACGGTGGCGTTAGTCACGGCGAGTCGCACGATCTGAAGTTCAATACCCGANCGTACGTCAATNAGTTCTAGTGGGCTGGTGACATCNGCNATGTCGATACGATCGGCGAATTCGCCATAACGGACGTAAGTGCCACTGCCAGCCCGCTGTTCAACCAGGTTCATCGTGGTCAGGCGTTGTAACACCTTGCGAACGGTGCCGCGCGAGGTGTTGAAATGTTCGGCGAGTTGGCGTTCCGAGGGGAGGCGCTCTTTGAATGTGTAGTGCCCGGCAAGAATCGCTCGACGGAGTCTGGTGGTAAGGCCATCGGNGCCGTTGTTCTGCCGTGGGGGGGNCGTTGAGAACGACACCAGGCGCTTCGCTTCCCGNACTGNATGCNANTTGGNCATGGTTAGTGNAATTGGTCTAAATTTGGTTNCANCTCTGTTCACTATAGNTGCTNATGGGCTTGNCNTNCAAGTTTTATCTTTACATTNGATCGCGTGATGGACGGTTGTATTGACAGTGCTTGCCCAGGTTAGCTAAGTTGGAGTCGCTGGTTAACCGTGGTTACGCTCAATTGGTACAGAAGTGGTTTACACCGGGAGCCGAACACAGGAGTCGGAGGAGATTCACGATGGCGCGAAAGAAAGTAGTAACAAAGAAGACGACAAAAAAGAAGACGACAAAAAAGACAGCACGTAGTCGAAGTGCTGCGCGTGAGTCGACTGATCTTGAAGCCTATGTCAGTACCAGAGGCCGGGCGGAACAGGTTCGC
>PAWW01000022.1 GCA_002714255.1 Acidiferrobacteraceae bacterium | reverse complement strand
AAAACACCACTTCGGCGCTACTTGCCGGTTCGCCTTGTGCGGGTTCGAGACTCGGGTCGAGTGCCATATGCTAGGTCTGTCGCGGGGCTTAGCCGCTGCCCGAGACAACGATTACGCTTGTCTGTTGCAGCCGCGCATGCGGTTGACGGTGTTGCATGGTGAGGGAGTCGCATCCCGCCTGCCCACCTGGTGTGCCGCCGGGTTGACCCAATGGACAGTACGTGCGGTGTGAGGTCAGTGGACGAGTCCTAGGTTAATCACCAGTGGAACACCACATCAGGATGTGCTGGCCGTATGATACCGTTCTCACGGTAGCATTTGAAGTTTTTAGGTTGCTATTTTTGACACTCGATTCATGTCACGGTATCGATATGCTAAATGACGCACCGACATCCGGCCGGATTCGTTCGGTCCAGACGCCTGTGATTCCATTCGTGCAGGACTTAGTGACAGCTAACCCGGGAACGATTCCCCTGGGCCAGGGAGTTGTCCACTTTCCACCTCCGACGGAGGCTATCCAACAGTTGAGGGAATTCGGAGGGGATCCGGACCATCACCTGTACGGACCGTTAGAGGGAATTGAACCATTACAGGTTGCGATTCGGCAGAAACTACAACGAGAAAATGCGCTCGACTTGGACGATAGTGCAATCGTTGTCACAGCAGGCAGCAATATGGCCTTTCTACAGGCCTTGTTGACCGTTGCGGACCCCGGAGACGAGATCATTCTTTTCCTGCCGTATTATTTTAATCAGGAGATGGCGATTCGAATGGTGAATTGCGTGCCAGTGTTCGTGCCAACCGACGCACAGCACCAACCCGATGTTGGTGCACTGGAGCGCGCCATCACGCCTCGTACGCGGGTTGTCGTGACGGTATCGCCGAATAACCCAACCGGTGCCGTCTATCCAGAAACAACGCTACGGCAGATCAACCGCCTGTGTGCGCTCAGAGGAATTTATCACTTCAGCGATGAAGCGTATGAGTATTTCACTTATGCCGATGTGTTCCACTTCTCGCCAGGTTCAATACATGGCGCATATAGACACACCATCAGTTTTTTCTCTCTCAGTAAATCATTTGGTTTCGCCGGGTGGCGGGTGGGGTATGTTGTGCTCCCAGAACATTTGTTGTTGTCAATGCGTAAAGTGCAAGACACTAACCTGATATGCGCAGCGATGCCGAGTCAATATGCTGCGATCGGCGCGTTACGCGCCGGTTATGCCTACACCGCAAAGTGGATGCCAGATCTGCGCCGCGTCCGAGACACAGTACTAATGCGATTGGCTGAGTTAGGTAGCCGAGTATCGGTGGTCGAGACCAGTGGCGCGTTCTATGCTTTTGCTCGAATCAACGATACGCAGATGAGTGACCTTGAACTGGTCCGTTGGTTGATTGAGACGCATCAGGTTGCTGTCGTTCCCGGCTCGGCCTTCGGTTGTGACGAGGGGTGTTGGTTGCGCATTTCGTACGGCGCACTTCGACCCGAGTCGGTCATTGCGGGTATTGGGCGTCTCACCAAAGGGTTGCAAGCAATTCCGGCCTGAAACACGGCTATGGCATTTGGTTTGCGCGGGGATGGCAACTGGTTTAGGCTCTGGCGGCCTCTGGGAGAGGTGGCCGAGCGGTTGAAGGCGCACGCCTGGAAAGTGTGTATACGTTAATAGCGTATCGAGGGTTCGAATCCCTCCCTCTCCGCCAATTGCTTGTCCAAGCATTCACTATGTGCTCTTAAGCCCGGCGAATGCCTGTTTAACTGCAGATTGTCTCCCCACACTCACTTGGAGTAACACTATGGTTGATACGATGCGTGCAGTGATTCTGAAATCGCATGGGCCTGCCGAGGGATTGGTCCTGGGGACAAGCCCACTACCGGAGGTCGGCCCAGAGCAAGTGCTGATAAAGGTTCGGGCGGCATCGGTCAATCGGCCAGACATTATGCAGCGTGAGGGCAATTACCCACCACCACCGGGCGAATCCGATATTCTCGGTCTGGAAGTNGCGGGGACTGTGGCGACGNTGGGTAAAGAGGTAACTAACTGGCGCGTTGGTGATCGTGTGATGGCGCTTATTGGTGGGGGCGGCTATGCGGAGTATGCGTTGGCTCATGCGGGACACGTGATGGGTATCCCGGACATTCTCGATTTCCATCAAGCGGCCTGTATCTGTGAAACCTATATTACAGCTTATCTCAATCTTTTTATGCTCGGAGGNTTCAGCGAAGGGCAGTTCGCACTCGTACACGGTGGGGGTGGGGGAGTGACGACTGCGGCGATTCAATTGTCTCAGGTGTTAATNGACGAGCCGAGACTCATCGTGACCGCATCTACAGGGAAAGTAGAGCGAGTACGAGCGCAAGGCGTNTTGNATGTCGTTGATTATCAGACCACTGATTTTGTCGATGCGGTTCATGAGATTACTGACGCGCGCGGTGTTGACCTGATACTCGATCACATTGGTGCCGAGTATTTGAGTCGAAATATGCGAGCATTGGCTATCAGCGGGAAAATGGTGTTGATTGGTGTNATGGGNGGTGTTAAAGCTGAACTTCATTTGGCACAAATGTTGNTTAAACGACAGCAGATTTTGGGNTCGGTATTACGACCGCGGCCGATCGCTGAAAAAGCGGGCATTATCAGTACGTTTGCTGCTGNGGTATTACCGCACTTTGCACANGGCAGNATTGTTCCACTGATCCATAGNNTCTTTTCACTGGGTGAGGCAGCGGAAGCTCANCGTTTGATGGAATCAAGCGGTCATTTCGGTAAGATCGTTCTCGATATGGATTGATTTGTTTTAATCGCTTTACTGGGTGTTCATNCTCGCGGTACATTGTTTATCAGGCACGCAGACAAGAGGCCTTGGGTGTGCCTTGTTCTGGACTAGGTGTTGGCCGGTGAAATGGAGGCATCATTGGATGCATGAATGTTGGTCATCCCATGATGTTGTAGACATTTATTCCNCGTCTTGAATTCATCAAGTTCAGCACACTGTACGTATTCAAAAAAGGAGGATGTAACGGATGAAAATACTGAAAAACTTTGTGTTGTTGCCGGGAATTATTTTGACGACATTGCTCGCATTGGTATTTTCCGGTGCCGCGCAGGCAGGTTGGCAGCCAAAGAAGCCGGTTGATTTTGTCATCATGGCCGGTAAGGGTGGTGGTGCTGACAAGATGGCTCGGTTAATGCAGAGCGTCATTGAAAAACACGGTTTTGCGTCGAAGCCATTCGTGCCTGTAAATAAGCCCGGTGGTTCCGGTGCNGAGGCACTGATTCATCTAAAGGGTAAGCAAGGGGATAACCACACCATCATGGTGACGCTTAACAGTTTTTATACGACGCCGTTGCGCCAACCCAAGTTGGGTGTGGACATCACGACCTTTGCTCCGATTGGTCGCATGGCTGAGGATACCTTTCTGTTATGGGTAAANGTCGATTCAGGCATCAATAATGTTCAAGAGTTCGTCAAGGCGGCCAAAGCAGCGGGTAACAAGTGGCTCATGGCGGGNACGGGAAAGGGNCAGGAAGACCAATTATTGACGGCATTTCTTAATCGGGCATATGGCCTGGATATCAAGTACATACCTTTCAAAGGTGGGGGTCGGGTCGCTAAAGAGCTGGCTGGAAATCATTGCAATTCCACTGTGAACAATCCCTCAGAGCAATTGGGCTTCTATAAAGCGGGNAAGACTCGNGCCTTGGCGGCGTTCACTGCAGAACGTCTACCGTTATTTCCCGATGCACCGACTTTTCGTGAACTGGGCAAGGATTATGTCTACTACATGCAACGCAGCGTAGTTGGTGCGCCGGGTATGAGTGCCGAGGCCGAAGCTTATTACCGTAGCGTCTTCAAGGCTGTTTATGAGTCGGCCGAATGGCAGACATACATGAAAAAGAAGAGTCTCCAAGGTGATTTTCTGACGGGACAGGCGTTAAAAGACTACTGGGTTCGAGAAAAAGCCATTCACAANGTNATACTCAAGGATATCGGCGAGATCTAGTTGGCCAGNGTTGTTTGTGGGTTGGTTGNAAAGGCGGAATAGAGCGTTATGCGCAGAGCCGAGTTGTCGATGGCGTTGGTGCTGGNGTTGCTGTCCGTCTACTTGATGTGGAAGAGTTCGGAACTCCCCATCGGCTGGATTCCTGATGAAGGGCCCGGTGGTGGGGCGTTCCCCTTCTGGCTTTCTGTTGGCATGTTGGGGTCGTGCGTCTGGATAGTCGTTCGTTGGGTTCTCCGATCAAGTCCCCTGTCGCGCTCCAAAGCGCCNTATATGACNGGTGATGTCGCGATCATATTTGCCGCGGTGGCAGGATCGCTGACTGTAATGNTTGGGGCTATTCACTTCATCGGTATGTATTTTNCAATNCCCTTGTTTCTGATTTTTTATCTCCGATTTATGGGCCGTCATGGTTGGTTGANNTCGCTCTGCATTGCCCTGGCAACACCNGTGGTCGTGTTTTTCTTTTTNGAGATNGCGCTTCGAATTACTTTGCCTAAAGGTTGGACTGAGCCGCTTTTTTATCCACTTTATGACTGGTTTTTGTAGCGTGGGAAAGGAGTTGACGGTAATGGTTGGTAGTGAAGAAGGTTATCTGTCATATGCTTGACTTGCTGGCACAAGGTTTCGGCATCGCATTCCAACCGCTGAACATTGGATTGGTCATTGCNGGTTGCGCCTTAGGGTTATTTATCGGGGCTATGCCAGGCTTGGGTTCAGTTAATGGTGTTGCTATNTTNTTGCCAATGACGTTTCTTGTACCGCCAACNGGGGCAATTATTTTTCTGGCAGCAATTTATTACGGCGCCATGTATGGCGGTGCAATCAGCTCTATCATGCTCGGTATACCGGGTGCATCGACAGCGGTGGCTACGACCTTCGATGGTCGGCCGCTGGCTCTTAAGGGCGAGGCCGATCGGGCGCTGATATTGGCAGCGGGTGCATCATTCATAGGTGGCACGATTTCAGTGGTGTTGTTCACGTTGTTTGCGCCACCGCTGGCAGAGGTAGCGCTTGCGTTCGGTGCTGCTGAGGAATTTGCCTTGATGATGCTGGCCTTTGCGACCTTTATTGGTCTGGGCGGCGATGATATTCCTAAAACCTTATTCTCAATTTGCATTGGCCTTGTTTTGAGTGCTGTCGGTCTTGACATTATCAGTGGCCAACCGCGGCTGGTCTTTGGCGATATCCCAGGATTCATGCATGGGATTCATTTTCTTGTTCTTGCTATAGGTATCTACGGTATTGGCGAGATGTTGTGGACCATCGAGAGCACGCGGGGCGAGGTAACGGTCTCGCAAGCAAATATTACGGTGAGACGCGTACTAAACAATCTTAAGGACCTGCTGCGGACGATGAAGACAGCCGTAATGGGCTCGTTACTTGGTTATTTTATTGGGATTTTGCCGGCGGCTGGAGCGACGCCGGGTGCGATCATGGCTTACGGGGTGGCTAAAACCATCTCGAAAGATCCCGATTCTTTCGGCAAAGGAAATATTGAAGGGGTGGTTGCGCCTGAGTCGGCGAATAATGCAGCCAGTACGGGATCAATGTTGCCCATGCTCACTTTAGGCATTCCCGGTTCTCCGACGACGGCCATCCTGTTGGGTGGTATGGTGATCTGGGGGCTGGAGCCTGGACCGATGCTGTTTGTGGAACACGAGGATTTTGTGTGGGCATTGATTGCCAGTTTGTATGTCGCGAATTTGTTTGCGGTTTTGATCAACTTGGCATTTATTCCGGCGTTTGTTGCAGTACTCAGAATGCCATTCACTATTCTGGCGCCGATCATCTTCGTCTTATGTGTTGTCGGGGGCTATGTGCCAACACAGGATATGCACGACGTGTGGTTAATCCTGATTTTTGGGGTAGTCGGTTATCTGATGCGCAAACTGGACTATCCCATGGCGCCTGCCGTGCTGGCTATTGTTCTCGGCCCTCTGGCCGAGACCTCGATGCGTCAGGCGCTATTGATGAGCGACGGCAGTTTCGCCATCTTTTTCAATCGGCCGATCGCCTCACCCATCATGATCATTGCCCTGTTGCTATTGTCCATGCCGTTATTCAATGCACTTCGCAAACGGCTGTGGCCGTCGCGGCCATCTGAAGACCTTCGCCGACACTGACAACGCACTGGTGGTGGGGAGCGAAGCAGGGGAGATTAATTCAGAGCGGCAATCGCTATTATCCTCGATCTGGTATACCATATACCAATGATAGGATCTTTTCGCTGATGGCTAACGTCAAGCTCAAGCCAATCAGGACCGAACCGGTATTAAAGGACAAGGTCTATTCGGCATTGAAAACGGCCATTATGTCGATGGATATCTATGCCAACGAAGAATCGGCTCGNCTCGATGAACGGCGNCTGGCCGAAGAACTCGAAGTTAGCCGCACCCCCATTCGNGAAGCATTGGCATCACTGGCGCAGGAAGGTCTGGTAGAGATTGTGCCCAGAAGAGGTGCCTTCGTGGTGCGTAAGCGCAAGCAAGANATTATTGACATGATTCATGTCTGGGCCGCGGTGGAAAGTATGGCCGCGCGCCTTGCGACCGAACGTGCGAGCGATGCGGCAATCAGTCGACTGCGTGATCTTTTCACNACGTTTGATCAGTCCGAGGTNCTGCATGCCAATATCGATGAGTATTCCGATACCAACATTGCTTTCCATCAGGCCATCGTTAATCTCGCGGGTTGTGAACTGATTCGTGACATCGCNGCAAGGNCTNTTTATTCACATGCGNGCNATTCGTGTTCGNACCATCAGAGAACGCAACCGCGTGGAAAANTCGATCATCGATCACCTGCGGATTATTGAAGCCATCGAACAGCGGCAGACNGTCGTAGCAGAGCAGTTGGTGCGTGATCATGCNCTCAAACTGGCTGNCCANGTTGACACATACGTTGATTATTTAGANTGAANNAAAACGGGAAAGNCNTGCANNNCAGGNGAGAAGAAAATAATGACTAGCGCAAANAACCAAGTAANTTCTGATACNGCGCAGGANACCTTGGCAAGAAAGAGTGAGTCGGCANATCTCATCTCCGGAGGGCGCCTGGTTGCNAAGGCNCTGAAAGCNGAGGGNGTNGATACCATCTTTACCCTTTGTGGTGGGCATATTATCGANATTTATGACGGNTGCATTGATGAAGGTATTCGCATCGTTGATGTGCGTCATGAGCAGGTTGCTGCGCATGCGGCCGATGCTTATGCACGCCAAACGGGTCGGCTGGGNTGTGTCGTAACGACGGCTGGGCCGGGTTGCACCAANGCAATGACGGGTATTGCGACTGCGTTTNGGTCTGAGAGTCCCGTGCTNCACATTGGCGGNCAGGGTGCGTTGAACCAGCACAAGATGGGTTCTCTACAGGATTTACCGCACGTTGACATGATGGCGCCTATTACAAAGTTCGCTGCGGGGGTGCGTTCGACNGAGCGGATTGCCGACATGATCTCTATGGCGGCAAGAGAATGTTTTTCTGGTGCGCCGGGGCCGGCGTACCTCGAGATTCCCCGCGATACGCTCGATCGAGAGGTNGAGTTAAGTCAGGCCGTGTTGCCCGAATCGGGNCACTATCGCGGTTCCACNCGGTCAGTAGGGGACCTCGCTGACATAGAACGCCTGGCTGATATCCTGGTTGCTGCCAAGCGCCCTGCGATTCTGCTTGGCACTCAGGTTTGGAGTGGTCGTGCCCATGAGGAAGCGGTTAATCTGGTTCGGCAGTTGAACGTTCCTGCTTATTTTAATGGTGCCGCGCGCGGCATTTTACCGCCGGGCGATACACATCATTTTCATCGCACTCGGCGAGATGCATTTAATCAGGCTGATGTCATCATTATCGTTGGCACCCCCTTTGATTTTCGTATGGGCTATGGGAAACGGTTGCGATCAGAGGCAACCGTGGTGCAGATCGANATGGATTACCGTACGGTGGGCAAGAATCGAGATGTTTCGTTAGGATTGGTTGGACACCCGGGCGCCATTTTGCACGCTGTCTTGGAGGCAACAACGGGTCGCAAGGACAATGGGGCAGGTGCGCGCGAGGTGTGGCTAGANGAANTGCGCACGCTTGAAGCACAGAAAACAGAAAAACTGATGCCCCAGTTCCTTTCGGACAAAAGCCCAATCTCACCCTATCGGGTCGCGTGGGAATTAAACGAATTTCTGACCGAGGACACCGTCTATATTGGTGATGGCGGCGATGTTGTCACGATTAGCGCGCAGGCAGTGCAGCCCCGTGCACCCGGNAATTGGATGGATCCCGGCGCCTTGGGGTCGCTGGGTATTGGTACTGGGTTTGCTCTTGCAACAAAANTGGTGCACCCCAATAAGGAAGTGCTCTGCTACTACGGGGATGGCTCTTTCGGTATGACCGCTTTTGATATGGAAACGGCCAACCGTTTCGATGCGCCTTACATCGCGGTGATCGGCAATAATTCGGCGATGAATCAAATTCGATTTGGACAGATTACCAAGTACGGTGAGCAACGCGGTGGTGTTGGCAACTTGCTGGGTGATGTGCCCTTTTCAAAATTTGCTGAGATGCTGGGTGGCTATGGAGAGGAAGTGACTGAGGCCCGTGAGATTGCTCCGGCANTGCAGCGGGCGCGTNAGGCGGTACGNAGCAGCGGAAAATCGGCTGTGATCAATGTCTGGGTCGATCCCAGGGAATATGCGCCGGGCACCAAGGCGCAAACGATGTACAAGTAACCGTTAGGCATCAAACGATTACAGACCGGAGTTAATGATGAAAGCACTCGAAGGCGTTCGTATTCTGGACATGACCCACGTCCAGTCTGGACCGACTTGTACCCAATTGCTGGCTTGGTTTGGTGCTGATGTGATTAAGGTTGAACGACCTGGTGTTGGAGATGCTACTCGGGGGCAGTTACGCGACATACCTGATGTGGACAGCCTGTACTTCACCATGCTCAATCACAACAAACGAAGCATCACACTCAACACTAAAAGTGTTGAAGGGAAAAATATATTCACCCGTTTGATAGAAGAATGCGATGTCATGGTAGAGAACTTCGCGCCTGGGGCGCTCGACCGAATGGGCTTCACCTGGGAGAGAATTCAAGAAATTAATCCGCGGATGATTTATGCCTCGGTTAAGGGTTTTGGACCGGGGCCGTACGAAGATTGCAAGGTTTACGAGAATGTCGCGCAGTGCACAGGCGGTGGTGCCAGCACCACTGGATTTGATGGTGGGCCGCCTACGGTCACTGGCGCACAAATTGGTGATTCAGGGGCTGGTTTGCACTTGGCCCTTGGCATTGCGGCGGCATTATTTCAGCGCGTCACTAGCGGTCGTGGTCAGCGCGTGGAGTGCGCAATGCAAGATGGTGTATTAAATCTTTGCCGGGTTAAATTGCGCGACCAGCAACGTTTGGCGCATGGTCCGTTGACCGAGTATCCGCAGTATCCGAATGGAACTTTTGGCGAAGCAGCGCCAAGAGCAGGCAATGCCTCTGGAGGCGGCCAGCCCGGGTGGGTCGTGAAGTGTTGTGGTTGGGAAACTGATCCTGATGCTTACACTTACGTTATTGCCCAGGCAGCGTCCTTCGAGGGTTTGGCGCGTACGATCGGCCATGAGGATTGGTTGGACGATCCGGAGTGGAATACGCCCAGGGCCCGGTTACCCAAATTGGAAGAAATGTTTGAGGAAATCGAAAAATGGACCATGACTAAATCTAAATTTGAAGTCATGGAGATCCTAAATCCGCTGAATGTCCCGTGTGGGCCGGTGTTGTCGATGAAGGAATTGGCTGAAGAGAAATCGCTGCGTGCATCGGGCACCGTGGTCGAAATTGACCATCCGACCCGCGGCAAGTACGTGTCTGTGGGTAATCCGATCAAGCTGTCTGATTCGGCCACAGCTGTGGAAAGATCCCCTTTGCTTGGGGAACACACGGACCAAATTCTGAGTGAGGTGTTGGGGATGAACAGTGCAGATATCGAGGCGGCGCGTTCGGCTGGTGTGGTTTAGCCATTGCGGGTAAGGAGAGTGACATGCGTTTGATTGTTCATGGTCAGCAGGCGTTTGGCCAATCGGTGTTGGAATCATTACTGGCACGACAAGAGGATGTGGTGGCGGTGTACTGCTCGCCGGATCGCGGGGAGCGGCAAGATCCCCTGAAGACGTTTGCCGTTGAGAAGGGATTGCCGGTGTATCAGCCAGTATCTTATAAGGATTCGGCCGTGTGGGCCGAGATGGATGCGTTGAAGGCCGACCTATGTGTCATGGCTTATGTCACGCTGTTTATTCCCGAGGCCGCATTGAATACCCCACGTTTGGGATCCATTCAGTATCACCCATCCTTATTGCCGTTGCACAAGGGGCCAAGTTCGATTAACTGGCCCATCATTTTTGGTGAGAAAAAGACAGGCCTTAGCATTTTCTGGCCAGATAATGGATTGGATACGGGACCCATACTGTTGCAGCGGGAGGTTGATATAGGTCCAGACGATACACTTGGAAGTCTGTATTTCAATCACTTATTCCCCATGGGGGTAGAAGCTTTGGTGGAAGGTGTCGATCGTGTTCGCGATGGTACTGCTGAGCAAATTCCACAGGACCCTGATGAGGGAACTTACGAAGGTTGGTGTCGAAAAGAAGATGTCGAAGTTGACTGGACGCAGCCGGTCGACACGGTATACAACCTCATTCGCGGTGCTAATCCACAGCCCGGTGCGTGGACGACGTATAACGATCGAGAACTGGGAATTCTGGATTGTCGTAAAGCTGATGCCAAGGGTGCCCCCGGCGAAGTGGTAGCTGTTCAGAGCGATAGTTTGGTTGTCGCGACGGCATCGGGCGGTCTCCAGATTGATCGATTACGTGCCCCCGATCTTGGCAAGATCGGTGCGGGCGAATTTGCCACGCGGACTGAACTTGCCCCGGGTAGTGTATTTGGCAGGCAGGTTAAGTGACGTTTCGAACCCGCAGCCTATTGTTCGTTCCGGGCAACAAGCCCAACATGATCAACAAGGCGTTGAGTTTTCAGCCAGATGTCTTTATTCCAGACATGGAGGACTCTGTGCCGGACTCGGAGAAAGCCAATGCTAGGGGCGTGGTAGCGGATCATCTCAGGGCATTCTCTGGGACGGGACGTGTGGTGATCCCTCGACTCAATAGTATGCAAAGTGGACACTTCGAGGATGATCTTAGAGCGGTCGTGGGTCCGGACATTGTTGGTATTTCGGTAGGCAAGATTGATCGACCGGAGGATGTGATTAAAGTCAGCCAGCTGATGCTGACAGTTGAACGCGAACATGGATTGGAAGCTGGTCAACTTAAAATCATTCCGTGGCTCGAAAGCGCGAGTGCGATTGTCCACGCGTTCGAGATCCTTTGTGCAGACTCCCGTGTTGTGGCAGCCGCTTTCGGTGCGGAAGACTTCACCCACGATATGGGTATTCGNCGAGTCGGTGATGAATCAGAGGTGGGGTTTGCCCGACAGTCGATGTGTATTGCGGCNCGTGCAGCCGGNGTGCCGGCGTTGGANACACCGTANTTCTCGTTTCGCGATGAANAGGGACTGCGGGNNAATATNGCGGNATCCAANCAGTGTGGATTCAAGGGNAAATTTGCNATTCATCCGNNGCAGGTNGATGTCATCAACGGAGCGTTCGCACCGAGTGTTGAGGAAATAGATTATGCGCGCAGAGTCGTTGCCGCTTTTGAAGAGGCAGAGCGCAACGGNAGAGGATCGACATCTCTCGATGGTCTGGTGATTGATGTGCCAGTGGTGAAAAGGGCCTGGGCTTTGCTCGGAGNAGTCGCNGNNCCNTAGNTTGATTGAGTAGCGTAANATNNNNCNAAACGNTCGNTGCCGCGACTTACGGCTTTTCGCCACGCGCNAGGCGATCGTTNATGTCGGAGANAACCGCNGGCAGTTGNTCAAAAGTATCAATGACGTAATGTGCCCCCGACTTGCGTAGGATGTCCTGGCTTATCGCTAGGCGTTTGCTGATGTCCTGACTCGACAGTGCTGCGGCCTCCTCCAGGCTATTGATGTCCATGTAATTGCTATAACGGGCAATGCCAACGCCCCAGCAACCCGCTTCTAGGGCTTCGCCCACACCCGAGGTGGTGTCGTCTATTTTGACGACAGACTGAATNGGATGCACGTCCATCAGATCAAGATTGCGATACAACATGAAAGGCTTAGGNCGCACACCATGGATAACATCGTCGCCGGCGACCGAGGCATCTGGCGTATAGCCCTGTTTNTTTGCNTCGGCTTCNAGTATGTCGACCATGCTACGCACGAAGCCAGTCGACGATCCAATCTTGATTCCCTCTCTTTGCAGTTGCTGTGTGACGTCTGCAACATGTGGTAGCAAAGTNGTGTAGTCGCGAAGGCAATTAAGCTGCAAGGGGACGAAATCCTCAAACATTCGGTCGACGTCCTTCTGATTGGGCTGGCCACCGTGTACGCGGCTCCAGCGTTTTCGTATGGTGGGCTCCTCCGTCAATGCTTTAATATGCAGGTCCTTGCGCAGGCCCATTGGCCCCCGGGCTTCGGACATGCTGATTTCGATGCCCTGTCGTTTGAAGACCTCAACGAAAACCACTGCGGGCGCGAGGACGTAAGCATCTGCCGTTGTTCCGCTCCAATCGAGAACCAGCCCGTTCACTTTCCCAAGATAGTGCTGAGAGTGATCAGGGTTACGATGGGTATTCATTTGGGTATTCCTCGAATGGATGGGTTATTGCTTAGGCAGTGCAGTGTTGGTGTGACGGTCATTGGCCTGGGTATGATCGCGTTGTTCTGATGGACTGTGNGGGCCGGTGCGCGCTAATTAATGGTCGTTAGTGATTTAACGGATGGTGGAAGGGGCCAAGTGGTGTTAACCCTGGCCATGTTCAAGCACCAAAGTCACAATTCCCAATACCAGGATCGCGATACCGATCACTTCGATTCGAGTGACGCGTTCTCGAAAAAAGAAGACCGCAGAGAGGTAGGAAAAGACCAGTTCGATCTGACCCAATGCACGGACGTAGGCCGCGTTGGTCAGAGCGAATGCGGTGAACCATCCGAGGGAGCCCAACCAGCCAACGAAGCCAACGGCACCTGCCGTGCGCCATTGGCGCATGACCAGTGTAATTTGGCCAGGTTCTCGGAGCCGTAGCCACACGGTCATGATGACGGTTTGCAGTACGGTAGCGACCGCCGCCGTGTAGGCCGCCTTGGCAAGGACTGACTCGTGTTCCAGTGCCAGGGTAGCGCCCCGGAATAAGACGGCAGAGGCGCCGAGAACAAGACCGCAGGTCAGCCCGATTAAGGTGCTTTTCTGGCCCAACCCCCGCGCTAGGTTCGCCGGGCTCAACTTGGCTTTCCCAGCAGAGATCACGAGTACCCCGATAGTCGAAAGCACGATGGCGCCAGCCCCAATCCAACTAGTGGTCTGATCCAGCAAGATCAGCTCCAGCATAGCGACCTGTACCACTTCGGTCTTGGAGTAGGCGGTGCCCACGGCAAAGTTTGAAAATGAAAAAAGCCACAGCAGAAGGAACGTATTAATAATTTGTGAAACTGAGGCGGCGATGACCCACAGTACGAATGCCAGATTGGCACGCGGCATGGCGTTATCAAAGCCCAAGACCAGCAACGCGAGGAAAGCGATGGCGAAGGGCCACGCGTAGACAAATCGGACATAGGTTGCACCCATGTCCGACAGCTGTGACTTGAGGGTCTTCTGCAGCGCAGAACGGATGTTCTGCAGGAACGCAGCCGCGAGCGTAACGGGAATCCAGAGCATTAATTATTCTCTTGTGGGTGTCTGCGCGGTTAACTGACTAGATGGAATGCATAACATGGTTATGTTCACATTTTAGAGCTGTTGACTAAGATGCTCAGAGTCTTGAGCTTCTCATGGTGGCGCTGTTCGAGTCGGATCAGCAGATAGTCGAGAGTCGGCGCTAGCCAGCAGTACAGACGACGTTTCGATCCGCGATCCACAAAATATCGAATGGTATCAATTGGTTTCTGCCTCACCTGGATCGTCTGGGTTGCTTCTTCGATGAAATCATAACGCCGAATGCGATCGCCTTCGTGCACGTGTAGGACTGGTGCCCCCTCGCCGCGCATTAACGCGCGTCTTGCTGCCAGTTGAAATGTCAGCGGATCCAGCAATCCGGAAATCAGAGGAAATTGCCATTGTTTTCCTTTAGCGTAGCCATGACTTTTCCCCGAAGGCCAGTCAAAATTAATCTGAATGTCTTTAGTGTGATTGTCGCTGCCGTCTTCCAGTTGGTAGCGTAGCGGTCGAATGCGATCCTTTTCGAGAACGAAGCGCGATTCCTCAATGATGGGCCCACGTCCGGTTAGGGCAAGCAGGCCGGTGAGCTTGGTGGTGGCGACCAATACATAAGTTTCGCCGTCCAGCCGAAGATGAATGCGTCGTTGTGCCGTTAACCCGGATCGGCTGACCTCGTAGACGGCGTCGTAGGGTAACAGTGCGTCAGTGGCTCCCAATGGCATACCGATGAGGGCCAATAGGGAGCCGATGCCCAGGTAATGGATTAGGCGACGATACGGGGCGACAAACAGATCGCGATAGGTTTTGGATTTGTTGATGGTCATCGCACCTCAATTCTAGAGCAACCATGAGTCAGCGCCGCACGTATCGACTGATCCCGTGTTGCCCTGTGCTAGGCTACCAATCCCGTCTCAGGCGAGCGCATTTGATGATTACTTTGTTGAACGAAGGGCAGTGGGCCTTGTTTTCTATGGTGCTGGTTGCCATTGTTATTGCGCTGTCGTTTCATGAATTTGGACACGCCTGGACGGCACGATGCTTCGGCGACGATACGGCTGAGCGAGCGGGGCGCTTAACGCTTAATCCAGTGGCGCATATTGATCCCGTTGGTCTCCTGATGGTAGTTTTTGTTGGCTTTGGTTATGCCAAGCCCGTACCAATCGATCCCAGAAAATTCACGTCGCGTTATGCTGATCTTCTGGTAGCAGCGGCGGGGCCTGGAATGAATCTGTTGCTGGCTGTGGTGGCGATAAACGGCTATGTTCTGATGATTCAATTCGGGTGGTTGTCGCTTACTCAAGAAGATCCTTGGATTTTCTGTAAATATTTTACGATACTCAACCTGTTGTTGATGTTGTTTAATTTGCTGCCAATCGGTGCGTTAGATGGACATTACATATTGCCGTACTTCCTGCCCCGATCTTGGGCGCAGCGGTACCGTTATTACAATCAGCGCTACGGTAATCTGTTGCTGTTGGGTCTGATCGGTTTGTCAATATTGGGAGTCCCCGTGGTCAGTACATTATTCAGTCTCGCTAACACGATGATGTTGTGGATTGTGGTGGTCCCTGTGGGATAGCGGTGGTCAATAGAATGGGCCATATGGTTCCGCCCAAGGCCCGGTTGTTGGATGGCACGATGCTACACTCTCACGGCCGAAAATGGGTTTGTGGCAGGGTCTTCGCGGATTGAACAATGGCGGCGGCGGCTGGTCTCCTTGGTGGCGACAGGTTGTGAACCCGGTCAGGTCCGGAAGGAAGCAGCCGCAGCAACGAGGTCGAGTGCCAGGATAAGGCTGGCCGGCGTCGCCTCCAATTCCTCTCTGTTATATTGACAGGCTAACCCCGATGGCCCGGACTGGTCGTATTGTGACAATTTTGATATGAGTTATCAGGCCCTTGCGCGACGCTGGCGCCCGCGACAGTTTGCNGATGTTGTCGGCCAGGAATCAACGGTGACGGCATTGACGGCAGCGTTGACGCAGAATCGCGTTCATCACGCCTTTCTCTTTGCGGGAACTCGCGGTGTTGGCAAGACTACCTTGGCCCGCTTGTTGGCTAAGGCATTGAATTGTGATCGCGGTGTGTCGGCAGAGCCGTGTTCAAAATGTGATGCGTGTATCGCAGTTGATGAGGGTCGCTACATTGATTTGATCGAGGTCGACGCGGCTTCTCGTACGCGGGTGGACGACACGCGGGAGCTCCTCGACAACGTTCAGTATGCGCCGACGATGGGTCGTTTTAAGGTGTACCTGATCGATGAAGTACACATGCTGTCCGGGCACAGTTTTAATGCCTTGTTAAAAACGCTGGAGGAACCACCCGCCCATGTGAAGTTTTTGCTGGCCACCACCGATCCACAGAAGTTGCCGCCGACCATTCTTTCTCGCTGTCTGCAGTTTAATCTACGTGCATTGCAAGTCATTGAAATCGTTTCACAAATGGAGAAGATACTGNAATCNGAAGCGGTGGANTTTGANNTNGATGCACTCAATACGCTGGCGCGGGCAGCGGCGGGCAGTATGNGGGACGGACTCAGCCTGCTTGATCAGGCGATTGCTTTTGGCAGTGGAACGGTGGCGGGTGGTGCTATACGTGACATGCTCGGCATGATCGAAACGCGGCAGGTTGAGCAATTGATCCGTGCGTTGGCAGAGGCAGATGTCGCGGCATTGCTGGACGTCGTGGAAGCGCTCCGGGAGCGCGCATTGGATTATCGATTAGTGCTAGACGATTTGCTCGTGTCGCTCCATGACATCTGTTTGTATCAGATTGCTCCGAATGCTGTCGATGCCAAAGCGCTAGATGCCGGTTTCATCGCTGAATTATCCGAGTTAATGACGCCTGAGGATGTGCAGTTGTTTTACCAGATCGGATTGCTTGGCAAGGCTGATTTGCCGCTGGCGCCTGATCCGGCCACTGGCTTTGAAATGGCGCTGCTGCGCATGCTGTTGTTCAGGCCCGATGCTTCGAATGGGGAAGAGGACACCTCTGAGGAGTCCGAGACCTTACCGGNCAAACGATCACCAGTGCGAGTTGCTCCGGACAAGAAGAGGTCGCAGAGTGACTCAGTGTCCAAGTCGCTTAATCCTGCGGAGCCATCAGTGTGGGCTCGGTTGGTGGGTGATGCTGCTCTTGAAGGTGTTTCACGAGAGCTGGCAATGAACCTTTCACCACAGACGTACGAATCGGGCACATTGACCGTTGGACTATCGAGCGCGCTGCAGCATCTGGATAAATCGACCCGTCGTCAGGAGGTCGAGAAGAAGATCGGCGTNTTGTTGGGTGAGGAGGCCTTTGCCTTACAGGTGNTGNNGGCATCGCACACAAGTGATGCTGCGACACCGGTCGTGGTCCAAGCAAAGCGTACCGAGGAAGCGAAACAACAGGCTTACAATAAATTAATGCAGGATCCGGTCGTGCAGGACATTATTGATCGATTCGATGCGACTGTTGTTCCAGATTCTGTCCNGACNGGTCAGAAAGGAGGNTNAAAATGAAAGGACCATTGGGCAACATCATGAAACAAGCNCAGGAGATGCAGGACAACCTGAAAAAGGCGCAGGAAGAATTAGCGACGATAGAGGTGACAGGCAGTGCGGGAGGCGGTTTGGTTGAGATCATCATGACCTGTCGACATGATATTCGGCGTGTCTGTATCGACGANAGCCTTATTGGTGATGACAAGGAGGTGTTGGAAGATCTTGTTGCGGCCGCGGTAAACGATGCGGTTCGCCGGGTTGAAAAAACCAGTCAGGAGAAAATGGGGGGTTTGACCGCTGGACTCAATATTCCGGGTCTTAATCTGCCGTTTTGATTCATGTCTGAGAGTCGCTCAATTGATCGATTAAGGCAAGCCCTGAAACGGTTACCTGGTGTTGGGCCGAAGACGGCTCAGCGAATGGCGTTTCACCTGCTTGAAAGGGATAGAGAAGGGGCGCGCCTACTGGCTGAAGCGATTAATGATGCCGCCGATTCGGTCAAGCATTGTGTTCGCTGCAACAATTTCAGTGAAACTGAGACGTGTGCCATTTGCACCTCCCCCAAGCGCGAAGCGGGCTTATTGTGTGTGGTCGAAACACCGGCGGATCTCGAAANNATCGAACAGGCCGGCGCTTACACGGGGCTCTATTTTGTTCTCATGGGNTANTTGTCGCCGTTGGATGGCATCGGCCCCGATGAATTGGCCATCAGCCGGNTGCTGCTGATTNTAGATGAANATCCTGTGACCGAAGTCATTCTTGCGACCAANCTGACTGTCGANGGNCAGGCGACGGCAGATTATTTGGCAGATCAGTTTNCCAGCAGNNAGATTGTGATTAGTCGTCTGGCCCGGGGCGTGCCAGCGGGTGGAGAGCTCGAGTATATGGATTCAAATACCCTGAATCAGGCGTTCGCCGATCGGCGGGCTATTCATTAACACGCCGCCGGACAATGATTGGGAAGCCGAGTGGTCCAGATTAGAGGGTTTGTGTGGAATCGAACGTCAAGGGTTGCCCAAAGATACCTGGTCGAATTGCGCCATCGGCATAGACCACGCGGCCACCGACCACGGTAACCAACGGCCAACCGGTTAATCGACGACCTCGGTAGGCACTCCACCCTGCTCGACTGACCACATCTTCATCTTGAAGTAACCGAGCGGTTTGCATGTCGACTAACGTCAGGTCGGCATCAAAGCCTTCCGCGATTTGGCCCTTGTTGGGTATGCCATAAAGCTGCGCGGGACCACGACACATCCAGTTCAGAATATCTGCTAGTGTGCACCGTCCCTCAGTCATTGCCGTCAGCATCAATGGCAGCGAGGTTTCGACACCCGGCATGCCGCTAGGCGTTGCTGGGTAGTTCACTGATTTCTCGGCCAGGGTGGGGGGTGCGTGATCGGTTGCAATGATATCAATCACGCCATCGTGAAGTCCCTGCCAAAGTTGATCAGCGTTGGCGGGTTCTCGTATCGGGGGATTCATCACTACCCGTGCACCTTGGGTTTTGTAGTCTTCAGTGCTGAGAAAGAGATGATTGGGAATGACTTCGCAGGTCACCTGCGAAGGTTTGTTCTGGCGCAATAACTCAACTTCCTCCCCGGTGGAGAGATGCAGAATATGCAGGCGTCGGCCGTAGCGCTCGGACAACTCTAGTGCTCGCCGCGTGGCGATACACGCAGTTTCGGAATCTCGCACTTGTGAGTGGATAGAATAGTCATACGTCGTGTTGTTATCGCTGAGTAACGTGCTAGTCCGTTGCTTGATACGATACTCATCTTCGGCGTGTACGGCAATTAGTCGTTGACCGTGAGAAAAAATCTTATCTAGCGAGGTGTCGTCATCGACGAGTAGGCTGCCCGTGCTAGAGCCCATGAAAATCTTTATCCCACAGGCGGGATGAACGTTATTCAAAGATTCAAGGTTGGATTTCGTGGCGCCGACAAAGAAACCAAAGTTTGCAACGCAGGTTTCAGAAGCGCGTTTGAGTTTCCAATCCATTTGCGTCTGATCAATGGTGGGTGGGTTGCAGTTAGGCATCTCCAAAAAAGAAGTCACCCCGCCGCGCACGGCGGCACGTGCGCCTGAACCAAGGTCTTCCTTGTGAGTCGCCCCAGGCTCGCGGAAGTGAACCTGGGGGTCGATTACACCGGGAAGTAGCAGATGACCGTTGCCATCAACACTTTCTGANCTNNGCNNATTGATGGATGCGGAAATTTCCTGAATGCGNCCNTCGCGGCNNCCCACATCACCNGCCATGGTGCTGCCATCGTTGCAAGCGATGNTGGCATTGCGAACGATTAGATCGTACATCAGTTAACGCTGAANGCTNCGCATCAGCNNNGGNGNNAATTCTAAGCGGGNGCCAAGCATTGCAAGNCNGTGGGCAGCAGAGCCNCCTCGTTTTAGTACCCNTGTTTTTCGCGCAATTCGTTTAAGTTTTTGCAGTCGATGCACTGNGTTGCCGTGGGTCGAGCTTCTAGTCGTTGTACGCCAATTTCTATACCACAATTCTCACAATAACCATAATCACCGCTTGCGATTGNGGCGCGTGATTCATCAATCTTGCGAANCAATTTNCGTTCACGATCTCGTGTTCGAAGTTCAAGTGATCGATCNGTTTCCTGGCTGGCGCGATCATTTGGGTCAGGTAGATTCAGTAGTTCATCCTGCATAGCCGATACGGTACGTTCGAGGTCATCCACAAGTTCGTGGCGCCAGGACTTAAGAATGCCATCGAAATGACCGATTTGCTGCTCATTCATATAGCGCTCGTTCCGTTTCTCTCGATAAGGCACGATGCCGTGGACCAACTCGAGAGAGGCAGGGCTTGGTCGAGGCGATGGTGTCGTTACCCTAGGTTTGCTGGTTTTTCCGCCAGCCTTTTTCCTCCTGCCGACGGAGGTTCGTCCACCGTTCNTTTTTTTCTCGGCCGCGAGCTTTTTTGGGGCGACCTTTTTGGCGGCACTGGGTTTGCCAATGGCCTTTTTCGGACTGGCGGAGCGGGAGGCAGCCGCGCTCGATCGAGTTTTGCCTTTCTTTGCGGTCTGTGTTGGAGTAGCCATAATTTGAGTCTGGTAAGTTTAGTTATTCGGTGAGATAGGCGGCGGGGGTTTATAACAGACCAATTTGGCCCGTGCAATGGGTATGTAAAGTTAGGGGCTAGCTGACTTCATTAATGGCGGACATGGCTGCGGGTTTTCATTAAATTGCCGGTACCGAAGACACGGTTCCGGTATAATTGACCCCGCTTTGAGCAGATTCACGCCTCCTTATTTTTNCCCCCACGTTCCAGGCCCAAATGGCTTCTGCGCACTGAAAGCAAGGGCCTTAGGTGGTGCGTTTTCGTATCAGCCAATTACCTGAACTGCCTTATGCGTCTTAAGAAACTCCTACTCGCCGGATTCAAATCCTTTGTAGAACCCACAACGATCACCTTGCCAGGTGACCTTGTCGGCATAGTTGGGCCGAATGGTTGCGGTAAATCAAATGTAATTGATGCGGTGCGATGGGTCATGGGCGAAACGTCGGCTCGTAATCTGCGTGGCGACAGCATGCTTGATGTGATCTTTAATGGCACGGATAACCGTAAGCCAGTGGGGAAAGCTTCTGTTGAGTTGGTCTTTGATAACAGCGATGACAATCACGCGCCGGAAGGTTATGGGCAGTTTTCCGAGATTTCGGTTAAGAGGACACTGTCACGCGATGGCAATTCGGAGTACCTGTTAAACCGAACCCGTTGTCGGCGCCGGGATATCACCGACATATTTCGNGGCACGGGGCTAGGCCATCGTTCGTATTCAATCATTGAGCAGGGAATGGTCAGTCGAATCGTTGAGGCAAAACCCGAAGACTTACGCGCATTTGTCGAAGAAGCCGCTGGAATCTNGAAATACAAGGATCGTCGACGCGAAACAGAGACGCGGATAAGGCACACACGAGAAAATCTTTCACGGGTAAACGATATTCGGAGTGAGTTGGAAACACAGTTACGTCGGCTCCAGAGGCAATCCCAAGCCGCCCGGCGTTATCAGAAACTAAAAGATGAAGAACACACGGTTAACGGTGAACTGCTGGCCCTGCGTCATATTGAAATGACACGGGTTATCGAAGGTGAGCGTCAACAAACGACTGTGGCCGAAGTATATGCTGACTCAAAACTTGCCGATCAACGGGAATTGGAACGAACGATTGAGGAGATACGAGCNAAGCAACTCTCATCGCAGGAGAAACTGAGCGCGATACAAGGCGATGTCTATGCTGTTGGNGCGGACATCGCNTCAGTTGAACAGCGCATCGAACATGCCCGTCAGACTGAACAGCAACAGCGAAGCGAACTTCAGCGCCTGGAAGGTTCGATCGACGAATTGCTCTCAGAAAGAGCAGTGGAGCTGGAACGAAAGGAGGTTCTGGAGNTTCAGATTGCTGTGTCACGGGAATCGAGATCTTTAACCGTCGAATCGGTCACCATGTCAGAAGAAGAGCTCAGTTTAAATGAGCATGGCCTGGAAGACTGGCAATTTCGTTGGCAGGCGTTTACTCAGCGGGCGGCTGAGCCCGTTCGAGCGCAGGAAGTACAGCGCGAGCGGATCTCGCAAATTGAAAATGTTGATGGGCGGGCACAGGAACGCTTGGCACGACTCGATGAGGAATACCAGTCATTGCTGGATGATGAAGAATCACTCGATTTGGAGCGCCTACGTGTGGCGGTTGATAGAAGTTCTGTTGCAGTTGATTCTGAGCAGGCCACGCTGACTGAAACCCTGGAACGGATTGCAGCGAAGAGAGCGGAAGGAGAACAACAGCGCGTCTATCTGGACGCGGCACGGCAGCGATTACATACGGAAAGTACTCGACTGGAGTCCCTGCAAGAATTGCAGGCGGCGGCGCTGGGAGACGAGGATGATCACTATCGTGAGTGGTTGGAAAGGCGAGGCCTGACTCATGCGCCACGGTTGGCGGGAGAAATCCATGTCGCTCCGGGCTGGGAGCGGGCTGCGGATGCGGTTCTGGGCGATCGCCTGGTAGGTTTGGGTATAGGTAACCTACAGACGGTTATCAACGATGAGGCCAGCTTGCCAGATACGAGGAATGTTTTCTTGATTGAGGCGGGGCATGGCAATGACGGCGGCGCAGCGGCAAGTGCGGACACCNTACTGTCAAAATTGAGTTGTGAACGCTATGACTTGGGGTCTTTGCTGAACGGTGTGTATGTNGCGGATTCACTTGGAGACGCGATGAAACGACGCCCTAACCTGGCCATTGGGGAATGTGTCGTCACGCGTGATGGCAGTGTGGTTGGAACGAACTGGNTGCAGTCAGCCAGAGCACCTGGTGCACAGACAGGCATGTTGGCGCGCGAAGAGGAAATCCATGAATTGGTCAATCAGGTTGAACTTACTGGCAAGGAGGTCGAACAGCTTCAGCAGCAGCAGGCAAATCGGGTTCACGAAATTGGGCGATTAGAAGAATCACAGCAATTCTTGCGGGAGGAGGTGGCGAAGAGGCAACAAGAACAATCGGAACTTCGTCAACAATTTGCTGAGAAGGAAACGCAGGGGNTCCAAATCGACAAACGACGTGTTCAGCTACAGGCTGATATTGACGGGATTGGCCAGGAGTTGCTCGATGCTGAAGGCCAACTACTCGAAGCGAATCGGCATTTCGCGTTGGCGGAGGACGAGACTGGAATGCTGGAAATGGAACGAAGTGAGCTTGTCGAGGAACGCAGACGTTTCACAGAGGCGGTGTCAATGACTCGCCAGAGGGTTCAACACCAACGTAATGAATTGCACACTTTCGAACTGGAACTGCAGCGGGCCGAGGCCTCACGCGACGCACTAAATGCCTCTGTCGGTCGGTTGATGATTCAAATTGAGAGCAACCAGAGGCGGAAATCTGAACTGGCCGAAACGCTTGNCCATGAAGAAGAACCCATCACGGAGTTGAATCAGCANCTACAGNAATTANTGCAANGTCGNCAAGANACAGAACAGCGGCTTTCNAGTGCGAGAAGCGGCNATTCNGAACTNGAAGTGGANTTTCGCGATCAGTACACNCGNCTTTCTGAATATGAGCAGGATGTGGCGGCGGCCCGTGATTCGCTAGAAGAGCAACGCATGAGAATGCAGGAGTTATCTGTACGTTCAGAGACTCTGCTCGAGCAGATCACAGCCGGTGGTTACGAGTTAGACGCTTTGGTGCGGGAGATACCGAAAGGCGCAGAGGAAGACACGTGGCAGGGAAAATCAGTTCAGTTGGCCGANAAGATTTCTAAAATTGGGCCAGTTAATCTGGTAGCCATAGAAGAGTTTGAAGAGCAGAGCGAGCGCAAGGAATACCTTGATCGACAATACGACGATCTTAGCGAGGCGTTGAGCACGCTGGAAAATGTCATTCGTAAAATTGACCGTGAAACGAAACAACGCTTCAAAGACACATTTGAATCCCTTAATGCGGGTTTCCAGGAATTTTTCCCGAAACTCTTNGGGGGCGGTAGCGCGACTCTCCAGTTGACTGNTGACGATCTCCTNTTGGCTGGAGTCACTGTTATGGCNCGACCGCCTGGGAAACGAAACAGCACTATTCATCTTCTCTCTGGTGGAGAAAAAGCGTTGACCGCTGTCGCCCTCCTGTTTTCTTTGTTTCGATTAAATCCATCGCCGTTATGCATTCTTGATGAGGTCGATGCGCCACTTGATGACACCAATGTCGAGCGCTATTGTGCGACATTACGCACGCTCTCAGATCGNACACAACTCGTCGTGNTCACGCACAACAAGATCACAATGGAAGCTGCCGATGTNCTTCTGGGAGTGACCATGGGTGANCCAGGNGTGTCGGCAATCGTATCGGTTGACGTTGACCATGCGGTCGAGATGGCGGCCAACTGAATTTTCTTTGTGTGCATTCTCGTGCGTCAATGAAGGCTGCGGGCAACACAACCAGNCGAATTCGCACGTTGCGTAGGGAGATCGAAGATCATAACTACCATTATCACGTGTTGGATGAGCCGAAAATCGCGGACTCAGTGTTTGATCAATTAATGCATCAACTGATCTTGCTCGAGCGGGATCATCCGCACCTCCAGACAAGTGATTCACCGACCCAACGGGTCGGTGGGCACCCACTCAGCGGTTTTGACGAAGTGGTTCATGCAGTGCCGATGCTCTCTTTGAGTAATGCATTCACTGATGAACAAGTCAGGGCATTTGACCGACGCTGCCAAGAGGCGTTGGAGGTAACGTCGATCACTTACCTGGTTGAACCCAAATTGGATGGTTTGGCCGTCAGCCTGCGCTATGAGTCAGGTAGCNTGGTNCGGGCAGCGACGCGGGGTGATGGCAGTCGGGGGGAAGATGTAACACAGAATGCCCGAACGATACGCTCGATTCCTTTGCGCCTAATGGGTAAGCGCTACCCGCGCGTACTGGAGGTCCGAGGAGAAGTGTATTTGCCTCGGGAGGGATTCAATGGTTTGAACGATCGTCAGAGGTCGCGCAACGAAAAACCGTACGTCAATCCACGCAATGCGGCGGCTGGTAGTTTGCGCCAACTTGACGCGGCCATTACCGCGCAGCGACCCCTAGAGTTCTTTTGCCATAGTTTGGGTGTGAGAGAGGGTGGAAGCTCACGGGCAGGGCATGCTGAAACGCTGGCGCAACTTCAGTCATGGGGCCTGCGGACGAATCCACAAAACCAGATCGTACAAGGTATCGAATCGTGCCTGTTCGCCTACCAGAGGTTGTTGGACGCACGTGACAAGCTTCCTTATGAGATCGATGGTGTGGTCTACAAGGTGAATGACTTGGGAGAACAAACCCGCTTGGGTTCAATTGCACGCGCGCCACGTTGGGCGCTGGCGCACAAATTTCCCGCTGAGGAAGCGTTGACGTTTGTTCGGGGCATTGATATTCAGGTCGGTCGAACTGGTGCGTTGACGCCCGTTGCTCGCTTGGAGCCAGTNTTTGTCGGNGGAGTTACGGTNTCAAACGCNACGTTGCATAATCGTGACGAAATACGCCGCCTGGATGTTTGCGTGGGTGATCAAGTGGTGATTCGGCGGGCTGGCGATGTTATCCCCGAACTAGTCTCAGTAGTAGNCCGTGAAAGACCGGATAATGCGGTGACCTATGAATTCCCCCAGCACTGTCCAGCTTGCGGTGCCGATGTGATAGCAGATGAGGGTGGTGCCGTCATTCGATGCAGTGCCGGATTAATATGTAAGGCACAGTTGAGTGAGTCGATTAAACATTTTNCATCTCGCAAAGCGATGGATATCGAGGGNCTTGGTAGTAAATTGGTTAAGCAGCTGGTCGATAACAATGTGATCAATGATGTTGCTGATTTGTATCAACTTGATGTGCATGCATTGGAAGAGCTCGATCGGATGGGTAACAAGTCGGCTACCAACCTGATCGCATCGATTGATCGCAGTCGACAGACAACGTTGGCGCGATTTCTTTTCGGTTTGGGTATTCCCCACGTTGGCGAATCAACAGCAGAACGANTGGCATTGCATTTTGGTTCNGTGNATGCGCTGTCGACTGCTGATGCGACNGAAGTTGAACGCGTGCCGGACGTCGGACCAGCGATTAGCTCATCTATTGCAACTTTTTTTGCGCAGGATCGACACTGCGAAGTCATTCAAAGGCTGCGTGATGGCGGGGTGGAATGGGCTCGTCCGTCAGCACAAGCAGCGACAAAAACNGTGTTAGCCGGGAAAACGNTGGTGATTACCGGAGCGCTAAAGTCGATGTCCCGGAGCGAAGCCCGACAACGATTGCAGGACTTGGGTGTCCGTGTGACATCCAGTGTCTCGGCAAAAACCACTTACCTGCTTGCCGGTACGGATCCTGGAACGAAGCTCGACAAAGCTTCGGCGTTAGGTGTCCAAGTTATCGATGAGGAAGAATTTATCAAGTTGNTNNATTGAATGATTTANAGNAANAGGCCATTGNTCNGGAGCGTNTATCNCAGTGCTACACTGNTANAAGACAGGTNAGTGGNGCATNAATCCGAATNGTAGTANNCCANAAATTAATGNACAGGTGATGTCNGTATGACGAATTCNTTTGGCACAGCGTCAATATTGGAAGTGGGTAATGAAACCTACCACTTTCACGATNTTACGCGNTTGGGCGCGGGCTTTGATGTTGAAAGTCTACCGTACTCGCTAAAAATCCTTTTGGAAAACCAGCTTCGCACAGAAGACGGAGTCAATATACAGACCGACGANATTGAGNGTTTAGCGGCATGGGTACCAGAGAAATCTAGCGGAGAGGTTTTGTTCTCACCAGCACGGGTCTTGTTGCAAGACTTCACCGGNGTACCAGCTATAGTCGATTTGGCAGTGATGCGTGAGGCGATGGAGTCATTGGGTGGGGATGCAGACCGAATCAATCCGCTGTCCCCCGCTGATCTTGTTATTGACCATTCAGTGATGGTCGATTTCTTCGGATCTTCGAATGCGTTAGAGAAGAATACCCAACGAGAGTATGCTCGTAACGGCGAACGGTACGAGTTTCTCCGCTGGGGGCAACAGGCGTTTAACGACTTCCGTGTGGTTCCTCCGTCCACGGGCATTGTTCACCAGGTCAATATCGAGTATCTGGCAAGTGTCGTCTTCAGTACGATNCGTGACGGCGTCACTTGGGCATATCCGGACACTGTCGTGGGTCTTGATTCCCATACGACCATGGTCAATGGTCTAGGCGTGTTGGGATGGGGGGTCGGAGGTATCGAGGCGGAAGCTGCGATGCTAGGTCAGCCGATAACAATGCTGGTGCCTGATGTGGTTGGATTTGAATTGATCGGACGGTTGCCTGAAGGAGCAACGGCAACTGATCTGGTGTTAACCGTAGTAGAAAAGCTTCGTGCACACGGTGTTGTGGGAAAGTTTGTTGAATTTTTTGGCCATGGACTCGATCACTTATCATTGGCTGACCGCGCAACGATCGCGAATATGGCACCAGAGTATGGTGCCACCTGCGGTCTTTTTCCCATTGATCGGGAGACGATCAACTATCTCCGTTTGACGGGCCGAAGTGAATCCCAAGTGGCGTTGGTTGAGGCCTATACACGCCGTCAGGGGCTATTTCGTGATTCAGATTCGCTAGTACCTCGCTACTCGGCTACGCTGGCCCTTGATCTCAGTACGGTGGTTCCCAGTATTGCGGGGCCCAAGCGGCCACANGATCGAATAGANCTCTCTGCTGCCAAGTCCACAATCGAAGCAGCACGCCGAGATCTTCGCGGAGCAAAGCCGGTGTCTTCGAAGGAAGTCGTAATCGACGGTCAGTCGATTGAACTCACAGATGGTGATGTCGTGATTGCGGCGATTACCAGCTGCACCAATACATCGAACCCTGGTGTGATCATGGCGGCGGGTCTAATGGCGNAGAAGGCGGTTTCCCGGGGGTTNCGGGCCAAACCCTGGGTCAAAACGTCCCTGGCGCCGGGATCAAAAGTTGTCACAGGTTATCTTGAGGAGGCCAACTTGCTTCGCGATCTCGAAACGATTGGCTTCAGTGTNGTTGGTTATGGGTGCACTACATGTATCGGAAATTCGGGACCTTTGTTGGATGTGGTGAGCCAGGCGATCGACGAAGCTGACCTGATTGTCTCTTCTGTCCTCTCAGGTAATCGAAATTTCGAGGGTAGAGTGCACCCAGAAGTCCGTATGAACTTTCTCGCATCACCGCCACTGGTGGTGGCGTACGCGATAGCCGGAACCACGGATATTGATTTTGACGTGGAGCCGCTGGGTAATGACAGCATGGGTACCGCTGTGTTCCTACGGGATTTATGGCCCAGTCAGGCCGAGGTCAATGCTGCAATCGACCAGGCGGTGACTCAGAATCTGTTTCAGAGCCGCTATTCGGACGTGCTGACCGGCGATGAACACTGGTCGAAGGTCAACGTCAGTCAGTCGACTCTATTTGATTGGGACGCCTCATCCACTTATGTTCAAAGACCACCTTATTTCGATGGTATGACTCGAATTCCCCAAGACCTGCAACCGGTATCGGGTGCGCGTGTGCTCGCGATGTTAGGTGACAGTATTACCACGGATCATATCTCGCCGGCTGGAGGTATTGCGGCGGGTAGCCCGGCTGCGGATTACCTGACGGACAAGGGTGTTGACCAGGCTGATTTCAATTCATATGGATCGCGTCGCGGTAATCATGAAGTCATGATGCGTGGCACCTTTGCCAATGTGCGTCTAAGAAACGAGTTGGCGGTTGGCACTGAGGGTGGGTGGACTCGCCATTGTCCGAGCGGGGACACGATGTCAATCTATGATGCCGCTATGCGCTATGCCCAGAACAAGACACCGTTAATGGTGATTGGCGGTAAAGAATATGGTTCCGGATCTTCCCGCGATTGGGCAGCAAAGGGCCCGTACCTGCTCGGTGTTCGGGCTGTTTTGGTCGAAAGTTACGAGCGAATTCACCGATCTAATCTGTTAATGATGGGAATTTTGCCTCTCGAGTTTTGTGACAACGCATCGAGATTAACGCTAGGGCTAACAGGGCAAGAGACATACGATCTATTCGGCCTGGAAAGAGATGCCGATCATGTCACGGTGAGAGTCACAAACGATGAGAATCAGATAAAAGAATTTCCAGCGACAGTCAGGATCGATACGCCTCGCGAGTGGGATTACTTCCTTAACGGCGGAATTCTGCCTTACGTGGTTCGGCAATTGCTCGAGGACTGATGGTGAGGNNAGCTTNGTTATCGAGCTAGGGTNACGATNCTNATNCCACTGAGTACTAGAACAAGCGCAGAGATCAGTTGCCANTTCAATGCCTCACCCAGNAAGACGACGCCNAGAAAAGCACCAACTAGAGGGATGAGATANTTCACCTGAGNAAAGATCGTGGCGCCGACNCGACNGATCAGATGAAAGAAAAGNAGTATNCCGACNGCTGAAGGCAGTAGACCGAGGAGTACTGTNGCACTCACACCCATAAGGTCTGGNGTCAGTGACCAGGGGCGGTCATAAACCAGTGCGAGTGGAAGTNCCCAGAGAAACCCCATCATGGAGGACCCAGTGGCCATAATTAGGCCAGGGTGAGCCACCCNCAGACGGGTAAACGTTGTTGTAACCGCATAAGCGGCTGCCGCGCATAGCATGGCAATTTGAGCNGTTACCGATGAATCAAAGCCACTGATTGCATCGATGCCCACGAGGATAAGTAAGCCACCGAAGGCGACGAAGATNCCGATTGCTTTGCGCCATCCGAATGGCTCATCGGGGATAAAGAAATGTGCGAGCAGCGCTGTCGTGATAGGCATAATNCCCATTAGGACCGCAGCGAGTCCGCTTGGGATATGAATTTCGCCCCAGTTGATGAGTGTGAATGGCAAGGCACTGCCAAACAANCCNATGAAGGCAAATAGAGCNAGAGANTTNCGGTCTANNGGTAACCNCTGGCCCCGCAAGATGAGNACGACGAANAATGCCAGTGTCGCGATCCCCATGCGGCCCATGGTTAATGTNTAGGGCGGGATGGTGACAATNGCAATNTTGATCAANAGAAACGCCGATCCCCACAGTAATCCGGTGAGTAAAATTAGGNAGTAATCTGACCACTCGACCTTGCCGGGCATAGATGTGTTGTTCATCACCTCGCCAGCTCAGAAGGGGCGATNGAAACGATCCGANAATAGCGTTAAGCGTTAGCTGCGATGTTGGTAGATGAATCAATCGAGGTGGCAAACGCACCGAGTGCCTCCAGATACCGTTGCGAACTGATTGGCATGGGTACGCGAATAGCGGCAATGTCTCGTAATAAGTTTCTCCCTTCACGCAAGAGAAGCCGACCTTCGGTGATNTGGGTGGTGCTCAGAGAGTTCTTNCTATCGAAGATGTTGGGCTCAAAGCGACTGATCTTTTCCCCCAAAGAGACAAATTCGGGCCAATTCTGGAAGAAATCCAGATCACTTTTCATGATTTCCGTTTCTTGGCAGGCAGCNCGTGCATAGTCCCAGACAATTTGTTCAATACGATCGAATGCTTCCTGTCCGGCAAAGGTGTTGACTATNGCTTCGGCGATTCCATCAATCGCGCGCATCGTCTGTGCAATTTTTATATAGCGACTGGCATAATAGTCTTCTATGGACAAGGTAAAAACCTTAAATGGCTCTCCCCACAATTCGTCTACACCATCATGGCCACTGGCATGTTTGACATATTTCCCAAGCTCTAGTGCTTCTTCAAAAGATGCACTGCATGCGCGCATAAGTTCGTTGTCGGGACTGACATCAATCCCTTTTTCTTCGAGATCAACAATACTGGTAAAGATATCGGTCGCTCGATTAAAAAGGGCGCCTGCGAGCATCGCGGCGTTGACCCGCTTTCGATCTAGATCAACTTCATCATGCCAGGCGTTTCGGGCAGTCTCTACTTTACTGCCGGGAGTGTTGATCCCAGACTCGGTGTGATGAAAGGTGCGACGGGTTAATTGATCAATTAGAGTTTTTTTGTTGGCCAGTGTTTCNGNGGGCGGAGGGTAGTAACGAATCCAGTATTGATCGTAGTAGACGTGAGGCTTTCCGTTAATATCTTTGCGGGCGCCATTCCGAATTTGTTGAGTCACCATGTTTTCGTCGGTTTCTGCCACGGTCATTAAATGGGGCTAACCGAACTCGCGCTGGCAGAATTTATACAAAGCGGCGTTATCGACAATCATTGCATTGCGATCCAATTGCAACAGGCACGTATCATCAGCACCCTAGATATGGCGCGATTCTACGCTGGCATGGGTCAAACATGAAGAGTGTGACTCATTCAACGTGATGACATATTGATGTCGGGCAGTAGTTCCTGAGTTTGCCCGGGTCGTCCGCTGGCTGTCGCGGTGATGTGACTCTCGAAAAACACGGGGTGGGGTTCATCATCCGATTCTACTGTATTGTCATTCCTTGAAACTCGTACCTCGATTTGTTCAGCACCTGCAGCGCGGGCACGCATTCCTGCAATGCGCCTGACTATTTTTTCAGCGTATTCTGTAGCTGCCTCAAGATCGGTGTAATCACGGGGACCATTGGCATCGTGAACTCGGAAGAGGCCTTGGGTTGGTTGGGTGATGGCAACTCGTTCACGCTGAATAACACTGCCGACGATGGCGCCGATAGCGTTGGTAACGGCCGCGTGTTCGGGAATCTTCAGTTCAAGGCCAAGGACAGTCGCTACTTGTGGGTAATAACTGGAGGCGGGGGCGCCTACTGAGATCAGAGAAACTGTCTGATCGTATGCTAATGAAAGCAGAGACCCTGGGGATTGATCCTTGTGGGGATGAATCCATTCGATAACCAGTTGATTAAGTGCCGCAAGTTCTGATTTGCTGCTGTTGGGATGGTCACATTCCAGAGTGGCTCTCATGATTGCTTGCACAATCGAGGTGATAACTTTTTCATGTACAACGCGGGCGATTTCGCATGGATCATCAGAGGATCGCCGGCCCCAGCCATAAACTTGACGCATTTGTCGTTGCCATATTGTTGTTGCCAGTTGGGCCGCTTCAGTAGACCAGTGATTCATCAATCCGAGCACGTGTGCCGCATCGGAAGGTGTATAACCGCTATAAAGTGCGAGCCCTCCACGTACCAATTCGGCAATGGACCGAGTCAGTGGGCGATTACTCATCGCCTGAAGCGAAAGATCAATGGGTCCTTCAGACAATGTTTCCCAAGCCTGTTTTTCCGCTGCGGCAAGATTGTCATATTGGGCTTGGGTGGCAAAAAGCGGAACTGCAAAACGGTTGCTCCGGGCACTGGGCGTTGTTTTGCTTTGGCTGATCAGCGCTGACATCAGCTGTGGATGGCGATCGATTAGGAGACTCATCGGAACGACGCGCCGTGGACCAATGGCAAGTCCGGCCCCTCCACTGAAGCCAACTTCGCTATCGCCACCCAACCCGATCGACAGAACGCGGACCGATTCAACCATGGGCCGCCAAGGGCCAACCTGCGTGGCATCCTGACTGAGAACAGCACGGCCCTTGGCGATGATGGCGATATCGGTAGTTGTGCCTCCCATGTCCGCGATGATTGCGTTGTTACAAGGTGTGTAATGCAATGCGCCGACAACACTTGCGGCTGGGCCGGAAAGGATCGTTTCGACGGGTCGTTCAAGGGCAAGTTTTGCTGTGATAAGTGATCCATCGCCTTTGACGACCATTAGCGGTGCGTTGATGGCATGTTCATTCAATGTTTGCTGAACTGATCGGATCAGTCGATCAATGTAAGAAACAAGCGTCGCATTAAATGCAACCGTTACGGCCCGTCGAGGTGCATCGAGGGCGTCCGCAAGTTCATGGCCACAGGTCACTGGAAGATCAGTTTCCAAGAGGACAAGTTNACGAAGTGCGATTTCNTGAGCNGGGTTGCGTACGCTAAACATNCCGGAAATACCAAAGGCAGTGACTTGATCTCGGTGANGTCGGATNATTTTCTCGGCGGNTGCCAAGTCNAGCGGTTCGGTCTCATTACCGGCCGCGTCGTGTGCACCGGCCAACAGGACACAGTGACCGCCGGCTACCAGGTCATGCAGTCGAGCGCGACGCACTTGCGTTTCGTTGTAGCCTGCAAGTAGCAGGCACGCCGGTGTTCCACGGCCCTCGACCACCGCGTTGGTTCCAAGCGTTGTCGACAAAGATACCAAACGAGTATCCCTGAGTCGCCATTGTGGCAGTGTATCCAACACGTTACGGATACTGCTGACTAGGTCCTGATGGTTGGTTAGAACTTTCGCACTTGCCTCGACCTGATCAGCATCGTTAAGAAGAACGGCATCTGTATAAGTGCCGCCTGTATCAATTCCAAGACGCAGGTTCTGCATCAGATAGATTCCGTCCTGTCCACGATCAAAGCATAGTTAGCAGTTGCCCCTGTTAGGAGCACGCATCTGTTCTTGTTTCCCAGCCCGACTGGAGCGTTATTGACTGTAGTCAAAAAATCCACGACCACTTTTGCGACCGAGATAACCCGCATTGACCATCTTTTTCAGTAAAGGACACGGTCGAAATTTGGAATCAGCAAAGTCGTTGTGAAGGATTTCCATGACAAACAAACACACATCGATACCGATCATGTCTGCGAGCGCTAGCGGACCGATCGGGTGGTTCGCGCCAAGCTTCATCGCTGTGTCGATCTCCTCGGCGCTGGCGAGGCCTTCATGCAATACAAAAATCGCTTCATTGATCATGGGTACCAGCATGCGGTTAACGACAAAGCCGGGACTATCCTGAACGCTGACGGGTTCTTTTCCGAGTTGTCGGGTCAGTGTGTCCATCTCGGTAAATGTTTCATCTGACGTTTGTAAGGCGCGGACGATTTCAACGAGTTTCATTATTGGAACTGGGTTGAAAAAGTGCAGACCGATAACCCGGTCGGGACGTCTTGTCGCGGCGGCTAAGCGGGTAATCGATAATGAAGACGTATTCGAGGCAAGAATTGTGTCCGATTTACACAGCGCATCAAGTTGCGCAAATACTGCGATCTTAAGATCCATGTTTTCGGTAGCCGCCTCGATGACTACGTCGCACTCAGCAAGGTCATCCAAGGTTGTTGTGCCCTCGATTCGGGCAAGAGCCGACGATTGATCGGTGCTGCTGATTTTGTCGCGAGCGGCCAGACGCTCAAGACTTTTAGTAATACCCTTGATACCCTTGGCGACTTGTTCATCAGAAATGTCTTGCATGGTCACGTCATATCCGGACAGTGCGCCAGCTTGCGCGATGCCACTGCCCATCGTTCCCGCACCGACGAGCCCAATTGTTCTAGTCGCCATTACGTTGTTTCTCCCGCTTGTTTGATNCCNTAAAGGGCAAGGCTACATGATCAACNCGGCTCCGCCAAACACTACTTCCTCTGAGGCAAGTTGGCCGGTGTAGACTGTCTCCCATATCACCGGAATGAAACTATGACACCGATTAAAATGATCGAACGTTTAATTGCGTTCAATACTGTTTCCCGAGACAGCAACTTGAAGTTGATTGAATTCGTAGAGGAATACCTCNACNNNCATGGTATTGNCTCAACTCGNGTGCCGAATGATNACGGTGACAAATCGAATCTTTACGCAACAGTGGGCCCGCAGGAAGCCGGCGGTGTCGTGCTNTCAGGTCACACNGACGTGGTGCCAGTTGATGGCCAGTCATGGGACACAGATCCATTCAGTGTGACGCCGAAAGAAGGGCGGCTTTACGGGCGTGGAACCTGCGACATGAAGGCCTTTATCGCGATCGGTTTGGCGCTGGTACCAGAGATGAGGAAACTGAAAAAGCCAATACATTTTGCGCTTTCTTATGATGAAGAAGTGGGATGTTTGGGTGCGCCCCGCATGGTGCGTCAGATGGCGGAGCGCCTACCACCACCTGCGGCGGTTATTATTGGTGAACCGACTAGCATGGACGCTGTTAATGGTAATAAGGGGGTAGTTGCGCTCCGGACCACCGTGAGAGGTTACGAAACCCATTCCAGCCAGACCAACCGNGGGGTGAGTGCCGTNATGACGGCGGCTCGTTTAGTGACTTACTTGAATGATATGGCCGGTCGCCTTGCACAGGAAACCCCGTTAGACAACGGATTTGANCCGCATAACACCTCGATCCATGTGGGAGTCATTTCTGGCGGCACTGCATTGAATATTGTGTCGCGGCATTGTGAATTTGTGTGGGACATTCGTAATATACCTAGTGACGATCCGGCTAAGTTGATCGGCGAGTTTGAGCGTTACTGTCGAGATGAGATATTACCGAACATGCGTTCACGGCATGCCGAGTGTTTTATCAAAACAGAAAACCTGTCCCAGGTGCCTGCATTGATACCGAGCGAGTCGCCGGCCCTCACATTGGTTCAATCGCTGTCCGGATCAAACGAGGTGCGACAAGTCGCTTATGGGACTGAAGGAGGACAGTTCCAAGAAGCACAGTTTCCGACGGTGATTTGTGGCCCGGGTTCTATTGATCAGGCCCATCAACCCAATGAATTTATAAGCGAAGCGCAGGTTCAGGAGGGGGAAATCTTTGTCAGACGCCTGATCGAACGTTTGTCGGCTTGAGTTTGTTGGTCAGTGGTGTTGAAGCAGTGTGCTAATGGCATCAGCACTTAGTTCCGCACCGTTACGCACTCCAGTGCGATCTGCCTGCGGTAACGACAATAGATCGGGTAACTGTTGCAGCCAGCAAGCGTGGGCATAGGTTTGCATATCGAGTTCTACGCCAGGCACGGCGTGGTTAAGAAACGTCACCAGAGCGTCCATTTCCGGATTGTTTTGTCGACGGAAGTAGGCAAACCGAGTGCCAGCATGGAATACCTCTGAAAGGGTACTGTATCCGGCTTTGCCTATGACAAGATCAGCGCTATGCACGAGGTCTGGATGGAAGTACAGGCTTTGTGCCGGCAATAGGTGGACATTGTGAGCGATGCGGCCAGTTGATTCGGCGCCTGCGACGAGAAAATAGTATGGACCGGGTTGGTCTACCAGGCGCTGTAAGTAGGGATGGTCGTGTGCGACTCCGCCGAGGGTGATAAATATCAGATTCTCCTCGGCATTGATGCCCAACCGCTCCCGCGTTGCCGGCCGTTCTGTGCGTGGCTTCCGGCTGACAGGAGGTACTGTCAAAGCTCGCGAATCGGGACTGCAAACCGGCTGAGTCTGTATATGCAGGTCTGCCTGTGAGATTAGCGGNGCCAGTATGTCGGCATAGTGGCCCAGCGCCGGTAGGCGCGGGCTGAGGGCACGATAAATCCAGTCCCACGTGAAATTTTCTACTAGCACAGAAGGCAGACGCGCAATCTTGGCGACGGCAATGCCAAATACCGCGATATCGCAAATGACCAGACGACAGNGTTGCTCATTTAAGCGTTTCGCTACCGATTTGATCTGGGCCTGGTCGAACGGTAACAAGCGGTCCAGATCGTATGCGCTGTCTTGCAGGTCGACATCGAACGGGTTGGTCTGNCTGAGACCCGGGTCACAGTCGAGATAATGATAGTCAAACCGAATATGCGCGCTCTCGAAAAACCAACCAGGCACGGCTGTTAACAGGTCGAATTGGAGATTGGGAATTCTCCTCGACAAAGCCTCGGCTATCGCTGTCGCCCGCGCGGCATGACCGAAGCCATGTGAGGAAATAAAGAGGGCAATGCGCAAGTTATTGGCAGCTTAGTCGACTTTCGCCATCACGTCGGCATCTGAGAAAAGCCCGGGCTACTGAGCGAAATAGTTAGCAAGAAACTCGTCGAAACTGATCTCATCACTCCCTTCGATATCTTTTTGTTGGGCGATAGACTCAGCCGCGATAGTATCGAATCCAACCATGTCCGCTGGTGTTAGCGGATAGCGGCGAAAGAATTTCTCGTGTTCTATCGATTGCGCCATTGCAAATTCAAAAAAAGATCCATCGTGTTCTTCCATCATGCGTAGTGTCCTGGCCGAGGGGGTGTTCTCAGGATTAGAAAACTTACTGCGCTGGTNACGTAGGGCNTCCTTGTAGGCAGTGCTTTCGGTGCCATCGAGTAGCGTTGCCAGGGTGACAAGGTCATCGAGTAATCTACTACCTTCTTCGGTGAGTGTTTGACTGCTNCCGTCGAGTCTTTTTAACTCTGGTCGACGCCCCTCCANGACGACCCTTTGCAGATTGTGATTAATCTCGCGGATTCCATGCTTGCTTAACGGGGCACTGTCCTCGAAAAGACAATNAAGTAATAGTAGGTCTAGAAAACAAATCGTGTGTTGATCAATCCCAACGGGAGAGAATGGATCCAGGTCGAGACAACGCACTTCAACATACTCGATGCCCCGATCTCGGAGCGCATGGGAGGGTTTCTCGCCAGATCGAGCAACCCGTTTAGGACGCACAGGCGCATAGTATTCATTTTCTATCTGGAGCAGGTTGTGATTTAGTTGGCGATAACCATTGTCTACTTTGACGCCGATGTCTTTATACGGGGTGTGCGGTGTCTCTGTAGCTTTGCGCAGGGCCTCAACGTAACCATCGAGGTTGTCAAGGCTAAAATTGACCTGCTCCTGCACTGCGCTCCGGTAGCCAAGGTCGCTCATGCGCAGACTGGTCGCGTAAGGCAAGTAATAACTTGATTGGCCGAACGGTTCCAATTGGTGCTTTTTCCCTTCCACGAAACTTCCGCAGACGGCGGGAGAGGCACCGAAGAGGTAGGCCACCAGCCAAGTATAGCGATAGAAATTTCGCACTAAAGCGAGGTAGCACTCAGAGCGATAACTTGCGGTAGGCAATGTGTTGCCCTGGATTTCCTGCCAGTGTGACCAGAAGTCATCGCTGAGCGAGAAGTTATAATGAATGCCAGCGATCGCCTGCATCAGCCTGCCATAACGCGAACTGAGACCGACGCGGTAGAAGTGTTTCATTTGCCCAATATTTGAGCTTCCGTATCGTGCGATCGGGATACTGTTATCGCCGTGAACAATGCATGGCATGCTAGTAACCCACAATCGTTCCTGGTGAAGGTGTTGATAAGCAAATCGATGGGTTTTTTCCAACTGATTCAAGACCCCAGCGACAGACTCTTCGACAGGGGTAATGAACTCGAGCAATGCCTCGGAGTAGTCCGTCGTGATGCTCGGATGGGTCAGGGGTGATCCCAGGCCAGGCGGGTGGGGAAGTTGCGAAAGTGTGCCATTGGCATCCACCCGCAGGCTTTCCTTTTCAACGCCGCGTCGAATTTGCCTGAGTGTGGGCGTTGCGCCGGCATGCTCGATCTTTTCCAGTACTCGTGCTAGTTTTCGACTCACGTTTGCTCGCTAGATATCATTCGTTTTCTATGTTAACGCCAGAAACTGTGTGGTTTCAGGACGAGTTGCAGGTCAGGACGGAAGGGCGTGGAACCTGCGACATTACACGCGACGTCAGGGCGCTGGTTGGTCGGTCCGAGGTGCGCACAGGGTTATGCCATATTTTCATTCGGCACACCAGTGCGTCATTAATGCTTTGCGAGAACGCGGCTGTAGAAGTTCGTGGCGACCTTGAAGGTTTCATGCAGAGGATTGCGCCAGATGGAGATACAAGCTATCGACATCACGATGAGGGACCCGATGACATGGCGGCACACATCCGCACNGTGTTAACCGACGTGTCGCTGCAGATTCCCGTTTCTAACGAGCAACTATTACTGGGGACGTGGCAAGGTATTTATCTCTGGGAGCATCGATTGCAGGCTCATCAGCGCCATGTAGTTGTGACAGTGGCGGGGGTGAAGTCGTGACTTTACCTGTGTCGCACCGCTTTTGTGTTGCACCGATGATGGACTGGACGGATCGTCACGAGCGATTCCTGTTGCGCTTATGCAGTCGCCGGGCACTGTTGTATACCGAAATGGTAGTAGCAGACGCGTTGCTGCATGGTGATCGCGAGCGTTTTCTCGCATACGACAAGGCGGAGCACCCATTAGGTTTGCAAATTGGCGGATCTGATCCAGACAANATGGCGCGCTGCGCANAGTTGGGCGAGGAGGCGGGTTTTGACGAAATTAATATGAATGTGGGTTGCCCCAGTAGCCGTGTTCAGGCCGGACGTTTTGGGGCATGCCTGATGGCAGAACCGATGTTGGTCCGCGACTGTTTCCAGGCAATGCAGTCTGCGGTTAGG
The DNA here is from genome assembly GCA_002714255.1 of Acidiferrobacteraceae bacterium. Classification (GTDB taxonomy): domain Bacteria; phylum Pseudomonadota; class Gammaproteobacteria; order Arenicellales; family UBA868; genus UBA11791. Next base: position 6,388 of record PAWW01000022.1, on the reverse strand, counting down.
ATCCCNGTGACGGTCAAATGCCGCATCGGNATTGATGATCAGGATGATTACGCATTCGTGGCCCACTTTGTTGAAGTCGTTGCANAGGCGGGTTGCNATACNGTGATAGTTCACGCCCGCAAGGCTTATTTNAANGGNTTGAGTCCTAAACAAAATAGAGAAATACCACCGNTGCGCCACGATATNGTCTATCGANTAAAGCNGAATTTTCCAGATCTTCGAATTGTCATCAATGGTGGTATTCAGACGTTNNCCGAAGTGGCACAGCACTTGAANTCAGTCGACGGTGTAATGATTGGACGTGAGGCATACCGAGACCCCTATTTANTGACNGATGTTGATTCGTTGATCTTTGACGAAGACCGAATCCATCAGTCACGGTGGACTATCCTGGCTGCGTATAAAACCTATATAGCCGATCAATTAGAGCGTGGGGTATATCTCAAACACATGACTCGACACTTGCTTGGATTTTTCCATGGCGAACCTGGTGCACGGGCCTGGCGCAGTCACATTGGACGTTACGCTAGCGATCCACGGGCGGGATTGGAAGTGATCGAGGAGGCAGAGCGCAAGGTTCACGCAGCGTTAGGGCAGGCAGCGTAAGTTCTTGCTGATCTGCTATGCTGCGCCGGTTTATTGACATCGCCCGCAGCAGTTCGCGATCTGACGCCGGGGCGACTATCTGGGAGGAAGCATGAGTAACAAGTTAAATAAGATCAGTTCGCGCGTCACCCAACCGCGTTCACAGGGTGCCTCACAAGCCATGCTTTATGCCACGGGCTTGACAAGGTCAGACCTCGACAAAGCCCAGGTTGGCATCGCGAGCGTCTGGTGGGAGGGTAATCCATGCAATATGCACCTTAATGATCTCGCGGCGCATATTCGGGAGGGTGTCGAGGCTAGCGGGTTGATCGGCATGCGATTTAATACCATTGGCGTTAGTGACGGCATTTCAATGGGAACGCGTGGTATGAGTTTTTCCCTCCAATCGCGCGACCTGATTGCCGACTCCATTGAAACGGTGATGGGAGGTCAGTGGTATGACGGATTAGTGACCGTTCCAGGTTGTGACAAGAACATGCCGGGGGTGATGATGGCCATGGCCCGAGTCAACAGGCCGTCCTTGATGGTTTATGGCGGCACGATCAAAGCGGGCAANGCCCAAGGCCAGANAGTTGATATCGTNAGNGCNTTTCAGAGTTATGGTCAGTATCTTGCAGAAACAATTAATGATGAGGAGCGTCAGGAAATNGTCTTGAATGCTTGCCCTGGCGCTGGTGGTTGCGGCGGNATGTACACGGCGAACACAATGGCAACTGCGATTGAGGCAATGGGGATGTCNTTGCCATATAGCGCNTCCAATCCGGCTGTTGAGCAGGTCAAGATTGATGAGTGTGTCGAGGCCGGAAAAGCCGTNCGTCGCCTGCTTGAACTTGATCTCAAGCCGCGAGATATCATGACACGTACGGCGTTTGAGAACGCCATGGTCATGGTTTCTGTGCTGGGGGGATCGACGAATGCCGTCCTGCACCTCATTGCCATGGCGCGTGCCGCAGAAGTGGAACTCACTATTGATGACTTCCAGGCGGTTAGCAATCGAACGCCTTTGATTGCAGATCTAAAGCCCAGCGGGCGCTACGTGATGACGGATGTCCACGATATTGGTGGNGTTCCTGCCGTGATGAAATACCTCCTAAGTGAGGGTTTGTTGAATGGTGATTGCATGACAGTCACTGGCAAAACGATTGGAGAGAATTTGGAGTCGTTGCCAGGGCTTCGGGAAAATCAATCGGTCATTCATCCGATCAGCCAGCCAATCAAGGAAAGTGGACATATTCGCATCTTGAAGGGCAACCTGGCACCCGGTGGTGCGGTTGCAAAGATAACCGGTAAGGAGGGCGTGGTATTTATAGGCCCGGCACGGGTGTTTGATGCGGAGGAGGAAATGCTGAGCGCGCTTGAGGAGGATCGCATTCGAAAGGGAGATGTCATCGTCATTCGCTATGAGGGGCCCAAGGGCGGGCCGGGTATGCCCGAGATGTTGACGCCGACATCGGCCATTATGGGCGCGGGTTTAGGCAACGATGTTGCCCTGATGACGGACGGTCGCTTCTCAGGAGGATCTCACGGATTCATTATTGGTCATGTTGTTCCAGAAGCGCAGGACGGTGGACCGATCGCCTTGGTCAGGGACGGTGACAGGATTACTATTGACGCGGTGACAAACGAAATCAAGGTCGATTTGTCTGACCAAGAGTTAACGGATCGTCGTGCGGCTTGGAATGCGCCGCCTTTTAAGGCAAATCGCGGCACGCTCTACAAATATATNAAGACGGTGAAGAATGCGAGCGAGGGGTGCGTGACNGACGAATAAGTTATGAATTGAGGCTGATTCGAAGTGCGGCTCCTGTTGCCAAAGGCGCCAGGGTGATCGCCAGAGTAAGCATTGCGCCCAGNGCATAGAGTTCGGATGCGGGCGACAGGCCAGCCATAGTGACTTGGATTGCGCCGGTGCCAAAGATCAGTACCGGAATATAGAGNGGTAACACAATCAGAGCGCTNAGAAGGCCCCCGCGACGAAGGCCGACCGTCAGAGCGACCCCAACTGAGCCGATNAAGCTTAAGGTGGGTGTCCCTATCAGTAGACTGACGAGCACGGTTTTGATTGNGCTTGCATCGAGATACAGTAATTCGGCGAGCAGTGGCGTCACTAGTAGCAGAGGNAGGCCGGTTGCTATCCAGTGTGTTNCTACTCGTGTCAAAAGCAGNAAAGCAAGCGGATGTGGNCTGAGTGCCAGTTGTTCTANTGAGCCGTCATCGAAATCACTCCGGAANAGGCTNTCNAACCCAAGTAATGTTGAAAGTAATGCNGNGACCCATAGAACAGCCGCGCCGATTGTTTTGAGTGGACCNGGATCAGCGCCGGTACCCAATGAAAAGAGAATGATGATAATAAGATAGAAGACGACCGGTTGGATGAGATCGCTCCAACGACGAACCATAAGGCGAATATCTCGGGCAAACAGAGCCCGTGANACCGCACTAAGTTTNGCAGGCTNAGTCACAACACCAACTNNGTGATNGTTNCATCGCGAAGAAGNGGAACACGGTGACTGGCCATAACNACCATGCCGCCTTGCCTGGTGTGTGCNTCGAGCAAGNTTTCCATGTCAGTGATACCGTTGTCATCGAGGGCGGTAAACGGTTCGTCCAGTACCCACAGCAGGGTTCCGCTTAACCATAATCGACCCAAGGCGACACGTCGTAGTTGTCCTTGGGAGAGGTNGCGGCACTGTAAATGGGNNTGTTTCNTNAGCCCNAGTTGATCGAGAGTGGTTTCGATCGAAAGGNGANTTTCTTGCGCTTGGTTGACNGCGACGAGNTGCAGGTTTTCCTCTGGTGTCAGGTCGAGNTTGACACCCGCTCGGTGACCTACGTAAGTCAGTATGGTGCGGTATTCACTAGGTTGCTCGTGGATGTTTTTNTTGTCCCAGAAAACNGTTCCGGATTCGGGTAATGCCAACCCACAGATGATTCGAAGAAGGCTGGTTTTCCCNCAGCCGTTCGCCCCCCTTACCAGTAGAATTTCCCCNGTTTGAAGTTCGAACATNAGGTTTGAAAAGAGNTCACGCGCACCGAGAACCTGCGACAGATTAANGCCACTGAGTTTTGCCTGGAGATTCGAGGAGTTCAGCATTTTGGTCGCNGGGCTAGGGCCATTGTGNCNGTGGACATCATCACGNGCGNTTTATNGGGTCAATGATGTGGAGATNAGCAGCAGAGCCTCTATAATCCGGGNNCAGCGGNAAGTGCTTTAATGATNGTCGGNAGNNAGCGATATNCATCNNCTCTNACNNTGTACAGGGTTCTGTACNTGAATGTACCNNAGCATCCGTGTGATGCNAGTTGNTATCNCAGAATANCAATGGATTACACATTACNATGTACGGTAACGGAGCTTAATTGATCGTCAGAGGCAGTAGAATATGCACCAAAATCGATAGTAACAGTCACTTTGGTCTATGATTCGCATCCACTGGATACCAAGGTAGAGGGTTTAATCTAAGATGGGCAACGCGGTCAGTGACAACTGTGAGTAATGAAGCAAAGTCTCGCCGGCATGCGGGTCGCGGNAAAGGGCGGGCTGTCAGTCCAGCCGCCTTGNTGGCCGTNCGGGANGCTATTTCTGATTTGCCGCGCCGGCGTGATNTGTTGATCGAATATCTTCATCGACTCCANGATCGAGAAGGNCACATTGCTGCAGACCGAATGGTTGCGTTAGCTGAGGAGTTAAAACTGGCGCCGGCGGAAATCTATGAAGTGGCGACGTTTTATCATCATTTCGATGTTTTCAAGGAAGGTGATGCACTGCCAGCATTGACCGTACGGGTTTGCGATTCAGTGACCTGCGAGTTGTTCGGCGCAAACCAACTCTTCACAGCGTTGAGTGATGCTTTGGATGGCCGAGTCCGCGTACAAAGAGTCCCGTGTGTCGGGCGTTGCGATCAGGCACCTGTTGCTGTGGTCGGTCAGCGGCCGGTGCCGCGTGCGAAGGTGGCTACGGTCAAGGCACTGGTCGACGACGGTCGACAGGCCTTCGAATTGTCTAATGACTGGATTGGACTGGCTGATTACCGTAAGCAAGGCGGCTACCTGCTTTATCAGCAGTGTCACGATGGAACTTGTGATCCAGAGGTGATTATCAGCGCACTAGAGTCGTCGGGTCTACGTGGTCTTGGCGGTGCGGGATTTCCTGCCGGGCGTAAATGGCGCATTCTGAAAGAACAATCATCGCCTCGTCTGATGGCGGTTAACATTGATGAGGGTGAGCCTGGTACGTTTAAGGATCGCGTCTATCTCGAGCGAGACCCACATCGATTCCTTGAAGGAGTGTTGATCGCTGCGAAGGTGGTGGGCATTGATACCTGTTATCTTTATGTGCGCGACGAGTATCCCGGTGTGCTTGCTGTTCTGCAACAGGCTGTAGAGGAAATTCAGTCCGTATTCGGTGACACATTGCCGGCCTTCGAATTGCGCCGTGGTGCTGGCGCTTACATTTGTGGCGAAGAATCAGCGATGATCGAGTCCATAGAAGGGAAACGGGGTATGCCAAGGTTGCGGCCGCCTTATGTGGCCGAAGTGGGGTTGTTCGGTCGACCAACACTCGAGCACAATTGTGAAACGCTTTATTGGGTGAGGGACATTGTCGAGCGCGGGGCTGATTGGTTTGCTGGACAGGGGCGGCGCGGACGAAAAGGCCTGCGATCTTTCTCAGTTAGCGGCAGAGTAAAAAATCCGGGCGTGCATCTGGCGCCGGCCGGAATCAGTCTAAGAGAATTAATTGAAGAATACTGTGGAGGCATGCTCGAGGGCCACGAACTTTACGCATATTTTCCGGGCGGGGCTTCGGGTGGCATCCTACCCGCGGCATTGGCTGATGAGCCGCTCGATTTTGATACGTTGCAACCCCACGGATGCTTTATCGGATCGGCAGCTGTGATTGTTCTTTCTGATCAAGACCGCGCTCGCGATGCAGCTGTCAATGCAATGCGCTTTTTTGTTCATGAGTCCTGTGGGCAGTGCACGCCTTGTCGAGTGGGGACTGAAAAAGCAGTGGTATTGATGAGTCAATCAACTTGGGATAAGCATTTACTCGAAGATCTTGCCCAGGTGATGGAGGATGCCTCTATCTGCGGTCTGGGTCAGGCAGCACCTAATCCGTTGCGGTGTGTGATGAGATATTTTCCTAAAGAGGTTGGCCTAGGGTGAGTGATTCAATGATTGAGCAGGCGCAATCCATTGGTTTCGATCTGGATGGTGTATCCATCGCAGCCCAAGCCGGTGAGAGTATTTTGAAGGCTGCACAGCGCGCCGGCCATGATATTCCACACTTGTGTTATAGCGATGGTTTGCGGGCTGACGGCAATTGCCGGGCGTGTGTTGTAGAGATAGAGGGAGAGCGGGCATTGGCGCCCTCGTGTTGTCGACAGCCGACCGAGGGGATGGTGGTTTACAGTAACAACGATCGTGCACGGCAATCTCAGGCACTCGTGCTGGAACTCCTTAAGGCAGATGTGGGCGAAGCGAAATTCCCCGGTACTTCGGAACTCGATCAATGGTGCGATCGACTCAATGTCGGACCGAGCCGTTTTGCGAGTCGAAATCAGCCAATGGCGGATGTTTCTCATCCAGCAATTGCGGTCAACCTAGAAGCGTGTATCCAATGTACTCGTTGTCTGCGGGCGTGCCGCGAGGTACAAGCCAACGATGTGATCGGTTTTGCTCATAGAGGTGCCCATGCGGAGATCGTGTTTGATTTGGGTGACCCCATGGGTGAGAGTTCCTGCGTTGGTTGTGGTGAATGTGTGCAGGCTTGCCCAACGGG
>PAWW01000021.1 GCA_002714255.1 Acidiferrobacteraceae bacterium | reverse complement strand
GTTCAAGCCGCGTGTAAATACTTGCCGCCGCCCCCACCATGATACTGAGTGTCCCCGCTTCAGCGGCAGCCCGTGTCCTGGCAACCGGCGCATCCGCAAAATCTACTGACCGCTCCATCGCCAGCAACGCGATCTCTCGAGTCAACGCCACTGGTGAAGTACCAAGATCGACCAACGTCGATCCAGCATCCAGTTGCGACAGCAATCCCTCTTTACCAAAGCAGACCGCTGACACGGCATCTCCATGGGGCAACGACAGAAAAACAATCTCTGCCGCGCCAACCTCCTGCACTGTCTTGGCCGCCAATACACCGATCTTCGTCAATCGATTCAGCGGCGCCGAGTCCTGATCAAAAGCAATCACAGACCGCCCCGAACAACGGGCAAGATTCCGGCACATCGGCTCACCCATCACGCCAAGACCAATGAATCCCAATGGTGGATCCTCACAGAGGCCGACTTTATTGCTCATCTCGGTTCACGAGAATTGACGTATCTCATCAAGTACTGGCAAAAGGTAGCGGCGAAACTGATCCGGATTCTCACTCATCGGAAAATGTCCAAGCTGCTCCATTATGGTCACTTGGGCACCCTCGATGCGAGATGCAGCATCTCGTGTGTGCTCAGGAGAGCACGAATAATCGTACTCTCCTGTCAAGAGAAACACAGGGCAATCATTGGTATCGATATCGCGCAACTGATCACGGATATCGCCATCGACCATGTAAAAGTGAAGATCGCCCTTGAACACACCGGGACCGCTTTGCATGTAATGCCACAGTGTTTCCCATCGATCAGGGTCCGGGCTCTGCGGGGCAATCAAGCCGTAGACGTACCCCGCGCTCACTTCTCCACCGTGCACATCACTATGGTGCAACCAGGTCGTGTCGTAATAAGGATCGACATGCCCCGAGGACTGCAGTCCGATCACTGCCCGCAATGCAGACCCATGAGTCCGCGCTAAATTCAGCACCACCCGCCCGCCGATCGAACAACCCATCACTATGGGTTGCTCCAATTCGAGAGACTCCACAAAGCGCATGATCATTGTCGTATAGGTCTCAGTCGTCAGGCGATACTCTTCCTCGTGCCAACCAATAGGGGGGGAAGACTTGCCATGCCATGGCATATCAAAGGCAATAACGCGAAAATCTGAGGTCACAGCAGGATCGTTCAAAAGCGCACGGTACTGGCGCGTATCCGAACCGGCTGTGTGCAGACAAACCAGTGGAATTCCTTGGCCTGCCTCTTCGAAGTAGAGGCGATGCTTCCGCCCATCAAGATCAAGACTCAGGTAACGTCCAATCGTCGCTTCCAATAGAGCGCTCATCACCTCTCCATCAACGCCCGAGGCATTGCTAAGACCTGCTTGATATAAATCAGGTTGGCCATAAACGGTTGCAGGTTTCCCTCAACAGACATCTCGCCGGTTTTCCTTAGCGCAAAAATATCATTGTCCCCGGGTGCCGGTAGCGGCTGCCAGAATCGCTGCCACACTGACTCGGACGCTCGAATAGCAAACGACCAGGACGGCATCACGAAGGGTCCGTGCTCCACATTCAGCAACCGTCCTTTGTCAACATGTACAAGAAATTGCGTTGTGCCGGCCTCAACGAGAAAGACATTGCTNAGCCAACGTCCTCGTCGAACCAGCGCCGNATCCTGATTCACCANATCCGGCAAGCGAGTCATCACTTCACTGCTNTTCATTNTTCTTTTTAGGGTGTATTAAAAAAAGTANGTCAATTATGCTCAACGACTATACAACAGCNAACAANNCAACCGTCTGGGGTTGAGATACCATGCNCTTTATCNTGCCCTTCGGCTGTGCCCCAACACCGNTCTGCCATGAACCCTGACCAACCAACGCGTTTGCACTACGCCTGGATCATTGTTGCCGTTGCCTGTCTTGTGGTGTTCGCTTCANTNGGACTCGCCCGTTTTGGATACGGAGTCGTACTGCCTGCCATGCAGGCTGACCTGGGTCTCAATAATGCCCAGGCCGGCCTTCTGGCGAGCGCTAACTTCTTTGGCTACCTGGCAATGACCTTAGTCGGNGGCATGGCGGCCACTCGATTTGGCCCACGCTATGTCATTAGCATCGGACTGGCGCTGGCCGGCGTCAGCATGATCATGACCGGTCTTTCCAGTGAGTTTTTTTTCGTGGCCCTGTGGCGCATGCTGACAGGAATGGGCAGCGGCCTCAGCAACGTGCCGGTCATTGGTCTGCTCGCCGCCTGGTTTGGTTCTCGTCGAATTGGGACAGCCACCGGATTGGCCGTTACCGGCCCCTCCTTCGCGCTCATCGGACTCGGTAGCCTGGTGCCATGGACACTGGAGGTCTTTGGCGATGACGGCTGGCGNATCTGCTGGTACGCGTTCGGTGTAACTGCCCTCCTCATTGGTATTGCCGGGTTCGTACTGTTGACACAGCGCCCTGAAGACAAAGGCCTTCGACCGATTGCGGAAAACCCCGCATCAATAAAAAACTCCGCGGACATGAAAAGGCATCGACCACAGTGGAAAACTATTTATCGGTCCTTGACTGTGTGGCATNTGGGCNTGGTCTNCGGNGGGTTTGGCTTCTCGTACATGATCTATCTGACTTTTTTCATTAAGAAACTCACTGCCGAAGCCCATTACAGTGACCACGCGGCCGGCGAACTTTTCATGCTCGTGGGATGGTGCAGTCTGCTGTGTGGCATCATATTTGGCACACTCTCTGATGTCATTGGCCGCAATTGGGCGCTAATGATCGCCTACCTTTTCCACAGCACAGCTTTTGCGCTTTTCGTTCTATGGCCGACCGACAGCGGCTTTACCCTGTCCGCCATCATTTTCGGTCTCAGCGCCTGGAGTGTCCCNGCCATCATGGCCGCAACCTGTGGAGAACTGCTTGGTGCGCGACTGGCGCCTACCGCGTTAGGCTTTGTGACCCTCTTTCATAGCGTAGGTCAGGTCGCTGGGCCCTACNTTGCAGGTNCGATGGCAGACGCCACCGGCTCATTTGATTCTTCATTTCTGCTNGCGAGCGCNGCTGCACTGGCAGCTGCGATTGGCGCCGCATTCCTTCGCGTGAAACCCTTGTCTGATAATGACAGTCAACCACGTGCCTGACCAACCGGCCACAGTCACTCAGCCTTAGATAATGGACGCCAGTACACTGCTCTACCNAACCGTACATCACTAGATCGAAGGAGGCACTATGAGTCGTTTATTTGGTCCGATTCGCCAGATGGGATACGTCGTCCGCGACATCGAGTCTGCCATGCACCATTGGATCGATGTTTGCGGGATTGGTCCGTTTTTTTATGTCGACCGACTGCCGTTAATCAACTTTCAGTACCAAGGTCAATCCGGTGATCCTCACCTTTCCATTGCTCTTGCCAATTCAGGAGATGTACAGGTTGAACTGATTCAGCAGAAAGATAACACCCCCACCATGTATCAGGATTTTCTCGGGCGTGGCCTTGAGGGGCTGCAACACTGGTCCAGTTGGCCAGAGGACTTCGAAGGCTACTACGCAACTGCGCTGAAGGCGGGGTATAAAGTCGGCCAAGAAGCCGACAGCCCGCGCGGGCGGTTTGTCTATTTTCTTAACGAAGGGCACCCGGGGACAGTCATTGAGATGGCAGCCTTAACACCCGAACGTCGGCGCATCTTTGATGGGGTTCGTGAGGCGGCGGTTAACTGGGACGGTACGGAACCGATTCGGCGCGAATGGCCCAGCTAAACTGTCGGCGATTGCCAGCAGATANCAACAAACAGGTCTGTCAANNCNGCTAAGTTGTTAACGCCTCGGGCGACTCGATCAGNGCCTTGAGATCCGTTAGAAAACGAGCACACGGCGCGCCGTCGATCACACGATGATCGAAAGTCACCACCAGCGTAGCTATTTGACCGACTTCAACCTCGCCACCGGCNACCACNGGAGCANAACGAATGCGCCCCACCCCAAGAATTGCCGCTTGGGGTGGATTCAGCACGGGAGTAAACCAATCAACACCAAGACCGCCGAGGTTACTGACGGTAAACGTTCCATTCTGGAAATCAGCGGGCTCCAGAGATCCGGTCCGGGCTTTGTCGGCTAATACCCGCACCTCGGCAGCGATCTGAGTGAGGCTGAGTTTTTCGGCGTCGCGCAAAACCGGCACCACCAGTCCCGCTTCAATATCNATCGCTACACCAAGATTAATGCTTGAATACTGATGAACCGCATTGTCNATCAATGCCGCGTTTAACCGAGGGTGCACCTTTAACGTCACCGCCGTGGCTTTAAGAATAANATCATTAATGGATGGCACTACGTCAGACGNATCTCGCCAGCCCTGTTCGTGTTGTGCGCGCAGCGCCATNAGCGCACCGCAATTGATTTCGACCCCTTCCGTCACATGAGGGGCGGCCGCCCAACTGGCACCAAGTCGTTCAGCCGTCGTGCGTCTTATGCCAGCCAGTGGGGTCACTTCCACACCTTGATCGGAGACTGGCGTTGGAGGCGCCGCCGTGCCCTCATCGATGGCTCGCTGCACATCTTCCTTGGTCACACGACCACCTGGCCCTGTACCGACGATCGCCTCCGCATCCACTCCGTGGCGATCAGCGAGTCTTCGAGCCACAGGCGTTACGCGCGAACCCGCTGGCGCGCTCGATGCTAGCGGCGCTGGTGCCTCTACCTCGGGTAGTACTTCATCGGCCTCGCCAATCCAAGCCAACAGGGCCCCGACATCGTACTCGCCATCAGTCTGGCCTACGATACGAAGCAAAACACCGGCGACGGGCGACTCCACTTCGACCACTGTTTTATCCGTCTCAATCGACACCAACAGCTGTCCTTCCGCAACATTGCTACCCTCACCAACATGCCATTCGACCACACGACCTTTCTCCATCGTGTGACCTAGCGCTGCCAGGCGAAACTGTGTGGCCATATCAGAACCTCGTAATCAGTCCATTACACGGTTGACTGCGGAAACGACATTCGCCGCCTCGGGCACCACGTGCTTGACCAGTTCTGCACTGAACGGCATGGGCACATGGGGACTGCCAACACGCACAATCGGTGCCTTGAGATCACTGAAACAACTCTCTGCGATCATGGCCGCGATTTCCGATACGGAACCGGCAAAACTGGAATCCTCCCCGCACACCACCACACGACCTGTTTTACGAACAGACTCGCAGATCGTCGCCGTATCGAGCGGCGATAACGTACGTGGATCAACGATCTCAATGTCATAGCCTTCATCTTCGAGAAGCACTGCCGCCTCTAGTGATTTCTGCACCATCGGCCCAATAGCAATCACCGTAACGTCTTCGCCTTCGCGCTTGACATCAGCCTTACCAAAGGGAATCAGATATTCCCCCTCTGGAACTTCACCCTTGTGGGTATAGGTCCGCTTGTATTCGAAAAACATGACAGGGTCAGGACTTCGTATGGCCGTCTTGAGCAACCCCTTGCCGTCCGCCGGTGTCGAGGGCACTACTACCTGCAGCCCGGGCACGTGCATAAACCAGGATTCCATTATTTGAGAATGCTGAGCGGCCAACAGACGACCCACTCCGCAAGGTAGCCGCACCACCATTGGTACACTGGCCTGCCCTCCGGTCATATAACGCATCTTCGCCGCTTGGTTGACCACCTCATCCATCGCGCAGGTAATGAAATCAAGATACATGATTTCGATAACGGGATTCATGCCGGCCATTGCCGCTCCCACACCCAGGCCCACTATGCCCGCTTCAGCAATCGGTGTCTCAAATATCCGTCCGGGGAACTTTTCCGCAACCCCATCCGTCACCTTGTAGGGCCCACCGTGGGTAATGACATCTTCACCCATGACAAAGACCGACTCATCCCGCGCCATCTCTTCGTGCAGTGCCTCACGGAGCGCCTCATTGAATGCCATAACAGTCATCACGCCACCTCCTTCGCGTCAAACAACACATCCGTGCCGACCTCGCCCATCTCAGGCCACGGGCTCTCTTCTGCGAACTTGGCAGCGCGCGTGATCTCATCCCCAGCGCGCTGCTGGACCTGTTCATCATCTGCACTGCTCAGCCAATCTCGTTCCGTCATAAAGTCACGCAAGATGTTGATCGGGTCCGCGTTGCGCTTGCGTTCTTCGACCTCTTCCTCAGTGCGATATTGCTGCTCATCACCAAGACTGTGACCGTAGAATCGATAGGTCCGTGCCTCGATCAGGCTCGGACCGCCACCACTTCGAGCCCGCGCAACGGCCTCCGCGATCACTTCGTAGACTTCGATTGCATCCTGTCCATTAACCGAGACTCCGGGAATCGAGTAGGAAACAGCCATATCTGCCACCGAGTCAACCACCGCTACATTTTTCCTGGGAACCCATTGCTGATAACCATTGTTTTCGCATACGTAGACCACGGGTAACTGCCACAGCGATCCCATCGCAATGGCCTCATGAAACGTGCCGCGGGCTGCCGCACCATCGCCGAAGAAACAGACAGAAACCTGATCCGTGCCACGAATCTTGCTGGCTAATGCGGTGCCGGTGGTAGGACCGATACCTGCGCCAACGATACCATTGGCCCCCAACATATTGAGTGAGAAATCGGCCACGTGCATGGACCCGCCTTTNCCTCCACACGTGCCCGTNGCCTTACCGAACAGTTCCGCCATCATCTTATCGGATTCAGCCCCCTTGGCGAGGCAGTGACCATGACTGCGATGCGTACCAAGGACGTAGTCATCATCTCGCAGATTTGCACACACGCCAACGGCGACGGCCTCCTCGCCGCAATACATATGGAGCGTACCCACCACATTACCCAGGTTTGTTTGGCGGTTCGCCTCTTCCTCAAACAAACGGATACGCCACATATCGGTATACATCTTCAGGCACTTTTCTTGTGTCAAGCTCATCGTCTCATCCTCTCTTCGATCGTTGTTTGAGTTTAGGGGACGAGCGGCTATGATGACCAGCGCATATTGGGAATAACCAGATCAATCCCGAGCTAAACCCGCATTCGGATCGTGGTTTCTTGCCCCACCACTTGGAGAACATACCCTATGAGGCTCAAGGGCAAAGTTGCCATCGTTTCCGGTGGCTCCTCTGGCATCGGGGCCGCTGCCTGTCGTTTGTTCGCTGGTGAAAAGGCAGCCGGTGTCATCGTTGCCGATATCAATGCTGAAGGCGGCCTCGCGGTCGCCTCGGCCATTAACGAGGCCGGCGGTCAAGCAACCTTCATCCATCTGGACGTGAGCGACGAATCCGCTTGGCGTGACGCCGTCGCTACCACCGTATCCACCTATGGGCGCCTCGATATCACAGTTAACAATGCCGGTTTGTCTTTGCCTGAAGGCCGTGCCCGCATTGAGGAAACCAGCCTAGCAGTGTGGGATGAAATGCACGCCGTCAACCTGACCGGCGTTTTTCTTGGCATGAAACATTCGATTGTCCCCATGCGCGAGTCCGGTGGTGGCTCGTTGATCAATATCTCTTCTATCTATGGTCTGATTGGCAGTATTGGCAGTACCGCGTACCACTCCGCCAAGGGCGCAGTACGCAACCTGACCAAGGCCGCCGCCATTCAGTACGCGCCGGAGGGTATCCGCGCCAATTCCATCCATCCCGGCTTTGCCGACACAGGAATGACCGCCAAGTTGCACGCTCAACCCGGTGAACGTGCCGCTCGCATTGGTAAAACGCCCATTGGTCGAATGGGCACACCGGAGGACATCGCCTGGGGCTGCGTTTATCTTGCCTNCGACGAATCGAGTTTTGTCACCGGCGCCGAACTTGTTATCGACGGTGGCATGGTCGCGCAGTAGGTNGAAACATGAAACTCAGCGGCAAAGCGAGTCTCGTCACCGGCGCTGCCCGTGGAATCGGCCGCGCCATTGCCGAACGTCTTGCCGATGAGGGATCCAATGTTGCGCTGGCGGATGTTCGCGAAGAACTCCTGACTGACGTTGCCGCTGCAGTGGATAAAAAGGGCGTCCGATCCCTCATGATCGCCGCGGACGTGACCGCGCCCTCTGAAGTCGCATCGATGATCAATGCGGTGATCTCAAACTTCGGTGGGATTGATATATTCTTCAACAATGCCGGCGTCGTGAAGGTCCAGGAATTCTTTGACGTCAAAGAAGAGGACTGGGATCACATCATGGACGTCAACCTGAAAGCCGTCTTCTTCTGCGGNCAAGCCGTGGCCCGTCACATGCGCGAGCGGGGTCATGGAAAAATTATTAACACAGCTTCGCTGGCCGCGAATCGAGGCCGGCCCGAAATGGCGGTTTACGCCGCGAGCAAGAGTGGTGTCGTTTCGGTGACTCGCTCAATGGCGATCGAACTCGCAGAGACTGGCATCACTGTCAATGCGCTAGCCCCTGGCATCATTGATACCGACATGTGGGAATTGATTGATGCNCAGTCCGGTGACCTGCGCCATGTGGCCAAAGGTGAAACCTTCAGAAACCGAAGCAGCCTGATACCCATGAAACGACCCGGGCGACCCGATGAAGTGGCGAATGTTGCCGCTTTCCTCGCCTCTAGCGAATCCGACTACATCACAGGCCAGACGATCTATATCGATGGCGGTGATTCGGCCTGACCGCGTGCTTCGCCACTGATCAACTGCCGCAGCGTTTGCTCGGTCTCCTTGACCAGTTGTTCGAGCAGTTTTGCCGCGGGCAGGTTGCGCGACAAAGACGCACTCTGTCCGGCCCACAATGACATGAAATCAGTATTGCCCTCTTGACTGCTGGCTTTCCTGAGCGGCCCAGTCAAGGTGTTAAGAATCGGAAAGTCCGGCACGGCNTCTTCTAAATCGCGCATCTCTCGCGTAAAACGATTCTGAAGNCCCCGGGCCGGTCGGCCGGAAAACGCGCGCGTTATTTGGGCATCATCTGCAGCACTGCGATTGAGTGCGTCACGGTAGACNGGCGGAACAGCAGATTCAGGGCAAGTCAGAAACGCCGTGCCCAACTGCACCCCCTCAGCCCCCAGTGCCAAGGCGGCCGCGATACCGCGGCCATCTGCTATACCGCCGGCGGCAATCACTGGAATCGACACCGCATCAACCACCTGAGGGACCAAAGACAACGTACCAATCTCACCCGCCGCATACGGCTCGGCAAACGTACCGCGGTGCCCGCCCGCTTCGAAACCCTGGGCGATGATCGCGTCCACTCCTCGTGACTCGAGCGCCCGCGCTTCGGCAACATTGGTGGCAGAACTCATGGTAAAGATACCGCGGTCACGAAGGGGACGGAACAGCGACTCACTCGGCAGACCAAAATGAAAACTCACTACCGCCGGCGCCATCTCAAGCACAGCTTCGAGATGCTCAGCGTTGAACGGCGGTGCTGAGGCTTGCGCTAACGGCACCTCGCCCAGACCCAGTTCCTGATAGAACGGCGCCAGTGCGGTTCGCATGGATTCATCTCTCACCGCATCCTGCTCTGGCTCACGATGGACAAAGAAGTTGATGTTGTAGCTCCCGTTAGTCGCTTCACGCAGGGTCCGGCAATCGGCACGCACCGCAAAAGCCGAGTGAAACGCGAGGCCCAGCGAACCCAGAGCGCCCGCGTTGGAGACAGCGGCAGCCAGTTGCGGCGTGGTAGCACTTGCCATGGGAGCCTGCACAATGGGAAAACGCAGCCCAAGTCGCTCAGTGAGTCGATTCGACGGCCAGCGCGCGGACATCACTGCTGTGTGCGAGTCGCTCACTGGTCAAAACGCCTGAACGTTGCACAACCATCCTTCTTGACCTGCGCGACCAAGCCCAGCTCCCAATCAAGATAAGCCTGCATCGCTTCCTCAACGGCATCGCGACGCTCGTAAGGCTTGTACCAGATATCTGCGGGCTCCTCTTTCCGACATGGGTCCTCACCCACCTCTATGGGATACCCTGCGCCCTGCCAAGCCTTGGTTCCACCAGNCAGCACCGATACTGTCCGCGCGTTGGGATCGGTCACATCACCAGCGGCNACCCCGGCAAACACACCGTCTGGCGACANGAGGACGACCTCCCGGTCGANNGGCTGAGCAGACACCCACGCTGGCACTTCTTCACGCCTTATCATCCTGGCGCCTGGCAAGTGTCCCTGGCGATAGGTCAGACTGTCTGCAAGATCAAACAATACACCGTTGCCCGCATTCACTCGGGCGGCCAGTTGGCCGATCGAAATCTGATGAGCTGCCGTATTGGAAAGACTGAGCACAACACTCGATTCCACACCGTGAACACACGGCAGTTGATCCACCCCCACATCCAAAACATAAACCTCAGACCAACCCATCTGAATGAGCCAAGATGCAGTCGAAGTGGCCCGCACCCCGGTATCGTCAACCAAAACCAAGCGCGCATTTCTCACACCCACATACTCGTCGGTCGCCTGAACCAGTTGCCCACCCGGCGCGCACCGGGAACCCGGTAAATGACCTTTCTTAAACTCCGCGGGCGATCGTACGTCCATGACGAAAAGACTGCGTGCATCCGCTTGGTGCCGAAAACCTTCTAACTCTTCGAGTGAAACATACGGCACAGAAAACCTTGCGGCCACTCGTTCGGTCACAGCATTGGCACGCTCGAGTCCGCGGGCCGACACTTTGGGCGCAACACGCGACTGACCACGCTCTAGCGCATAACCCGCCAGATGCCAGCCCATGGTCCCATCCTTGAGGGCAACCACTCGATTCGGAATGCCGGCATTGATCAATGACTGGCTACCGATGATGCTGCGGGTCCGTCCTGCACAGTTAACAACCACCAAGGTATCAGGGTCCGGGGCAAGATCATGCACGCGATAAACCAACTCGGCCCCAGGACAACAAACCCCCCCGGGTATATTCATGTTTTGAAACTCTGGCAGCGGTCGACTGTCCAAAACCACAAGCTCCGTGCCCGACTCCTGAAGCGCTTTCAACTCCTGTGCCGACACGTGCGGCGTGCCATACACAGACTCNACAAATTCGCCGAACGCCTTACTGGGCACGTTAACGCCAGAGAATAATTCAAAGCCAGCCGCCTTCCATCCTGCAANGCCGTTTTCTAGTATGTGAACATCGCAATACCCGAATGCACACAAACGCTGNGCGGCTTCGCTGGCACCAAGCCCTCCATTGCCCTCATCACACAAAACGATGGGCGTCGCNAAACGCGGGACCAGGCGGCCAAAGTCCATTTCGAGGCGGGCCAACGGTACAGACACAGCAAAGAGNAGATGTTCATTGGCAAATGCACCNCCCTCGCGCACGTCCACCAATGCAAGCTCACCGGACCCTTGGATCTGCTCTCGCAGACTTGCCGCCGACAGTTTCATCATGCCGACAGGAATTCAGTTGTCAGAGCCATTTGTCGAACCGTGCCATCGACCGTATTAAAGACGAGCCGTTCATGCAATTGATCCAGCGCCAGTCCGTACAGGTGAAGATGCAACGTGGACTCCGCATCATCCGTCGAAATAGCGTGAATATCCTCAGGAAGAAAAACAACGCCATTGCCATGACTCACGGTGAACTTCCCTTTCTCCTCCACACGACCTTGTCCTTCCACGCTGCCATCATCCAGACGCTCATAGAAGCGATTTAATTCATCACCGTGCACACCAACGATGACGGCCCAGGTAGTGTGATTATGCGGAGGCACTGATTTGCCAGCCGCCCCCGTCGAACCATAAAGCGCGAAACGATGGTCGACATCCTCTGACAAGCGATAAATAGCGGAGTCCCCTGTTCCGGTCAGGGGAAACTGGTCACGGGGAAACAGGGATTTATCATCGGCAAGCGCAATGAGCTCAGCTCGTATCGCCTTCAAGGTGTCATAATTTATTGGCCCATCTTGCTCAATGGCTCGTATGCTTGTGATCGTGTCAGCAATTGCCGTGTCTCTTGCCTGCTTGATGTCCATCACCTGTGNGNCTCCATGGNTTTACANCTNATNCCTGAAGNATCCCACATTTCGTNCCCNTTGCGCCAGAAGCAGATCTCCAGATCCTGATACCACCCCACGCCATCATTCCGCAGTAAAGTATGTCCCTTGAATAACAAGACCTCGCGCAAGACCGCAATGAACCCATTCGTTGAATCACAAGAGCTGATACCTGATGCTGCGGCATTAAAGACGAGACTTGATCAGGACGGCTATCTATTTATTCGACACCTGATNCCCCGAAACACGATCGAAAACGTTCGTCAACAAACGCTGGCACCNGCAAAAACGGCTGGNTGGCTGAAAGACGGCACACCTGTCAGCAAAGCCATTGCCAATCCCAATGCGGCCTGTGTTGACCCTGACTGTGCGTACCTTGAGGTGCTGCGCCAACAATTGGTACTGGAAGACCTGCATGCATTAAAACACCACCCAGCCATCGTTTCGCTTTTTGAATCACTCTTTGGTGAGCCAGTGCTTGTTCACGCGTTGGCTATTCCCCGAAATATTTTTCCTCAACGATCGGACTTCACCACACCACCCCACCAGGACTACGTGCATATTCAAGGCTCGACATCAACCTACGCCATTTGGTTGCCGCTAGGCGACGTGCCGTTGGAAATGGGCGGCCTTTCCATTGCCAGCGGCTCACACCGCGCCGGCGTGCGAGCCTTTAAAGTCTCAAGCGGAGCCGGTGGTATGGAGTGCAGCGAGTCTTTCGAGGGTAGCTGGGTCGGTGGTGACTTTGCAGCCGGGGACGCGCTCATTTTCCACAGCCTCGCCGTGCATCGTGGCCTGGCGAACCAAACAGACCGACTGCGTCAGTCGCTGGACTGCCGTTACTCACCTGCGAGCGAGCCCGTGATGGAAATCTCTCTTCGACCCTACGCGGACCTGTTCACGTGGGATGAGGTTTATGCGAGTTGGCAATCAACACAATATCAGCATTACTGGCACGCCTTATCGCCCAACATCGTGCCGATAGACAGGCAGTATTACGAGGTCCGCGACGAGATGGCATTCGACCTGGCAAAAAAAGGTGATCCATCGGCTCGGGCCGCACTCATGCGAATCATCCAGCGCGACCCTGATTCCAGCAAAAGATCGCGTGCGGCCAAGCTCGTCGATGAGCTTGCGTCCGTCCCTGCAGGTTAGCATCATCTAACCATTCCACCGCTAACAGACGCTAGAACTGCTGGATGAATGCTTCGATGCGTCGCAGCTCAACAGCGCCTGCTCCAGCCGCCTCTAACACTCCGGTCGGGGAAAAAATCAACAATGATGGCGTGCCTCGAAAAGGCTGGCCACTTTCTTGCGTATAAAAATCAGCGACCTCACTGGGCTCTCCAATGAGGTTAATAAAATCTAGGTTGTATTCAGCGACAAATGCCCAGGCCATCATGGCTCCCACTTGCCCATCGAGTGACAAACCGAGCACTCGAAGATTGTTTTTCTGACCTCGCGCATGCAGTGCCTGAAACTCGCCCGCTTCGCGCTGACAGACCGGGCAGTCATAAGACCAGATCATAACAACCAACCAATATCCTTGGCCTCGATAGTCGGACAGTACAGCGACTTCCCCGTCGAGGGTCATGAAAGTCGTGCCTGCAGACACGTTACCGACGCTTCCCAATACGACACACAGCACCATCATGGCCTTCAAAGACTTACGCACTTTACTCCCCTGATCTCGATGAATGCTTTACTGACCCCTTCTTACTCCCGCTTAGCGTATCCCACAAATGTCCCCAGCCACCCCTCAGGATTGCGCTATGATAATGGGAACAGTAAATCACAATGCCTGCCCACCCATTAACGAACCCTGTCACCAGCCATGGAAGAAACACTCCACGTTACCGAGGTCAACGCAACGACCTTTGAAGTCGAAGTCATCGCCCAATCGCACGAAAGACCGGTGGCTGTCGACTTTTGGGCTGACTGGTGTGCACCGTGCAAAATGTTAATGCCGATACTGGCGACTCTAGCGGATGAATACGACGGCCGTTTCCACCTAGCCAAAGTCGACACAGACAAAGAACAACAGTTGGCAATGGACCACGGAGTGCGCAGCCTGCCGACCGTTAAACTTTTTAAAGACGGCAAAGTAATCGACGAGTTCATGGGCGCTTTACCCGCATCAGCCATTCGCCAATTCCTTGATCGACATGTTAGCAATGCGACTGACGACCTGATGCTGAATGCCCGAGAACTTGCCGAAGCGGGTCAACCAACGGACGCTCTCGCTGTTTTGCATCAAGCCCGTGACACCAGCCCAGATTATGATCCCGTTCACCTCGCGATCAGTCGGTTGCAACTTGATCTCGGCGACACCGACGCTGCACAGGCTGCATTAAAGCAAATCAGCCCAAAGGAGCAACATTCGTCTGAATACAAAGCACTTGCTGGAAAAGTCGCCTTGGCCGAGGCCGCAGCCAGTGGTGGCGATGTGGCATCACTCGAAAGACGGGTATTGGAAGACAACAATGATCTCAATGCCCGTCATGAACTCGGTATCGCACATTTTGCAGCAGGCAATATCGAGCCCGCAATGGAACAGTTGCTCGAAGTGATTCGCCGCGGCCGCGGTGATCCCAAAGACGCTGCCAGGCTCGAGTTGGTGAGAATTTTCGAGGTTACCGGCGCGCAAGACGAGCGCGTTTCCCGCTACCGGCGACTGCTGGCGCAGGCACTCAACTAACTGGCATACCTGGGCCGCCTCGGGGATGATGGCGCGCGTGCAAGGAACGCAAACGATCCCGTGCGACATGCGTGTAAATTTGTGTCGTTGATAAGTCGGCATGGCCAAGCAACATCTGGACACTGCGCAAATCCGCACCGTGATTAAGCAAATGTGTCGCAAACGCATGGCGCAGCGTGTGGGGTGTTACCGCAACGCTAATACCGGCCTGTTTGGAGTAACGGCGGATCATTTGCCAGAACGCCTGACGGGTCATTGAGCGTCCGCGCCGCGTCACGAAAACAGAATCAGACATTCGGGCATCAAGTATCTCGGGCCGAGAATCACTGAGATAACGACGTAGCCAATCCAACGCTTCCTCACCAAGAGGAACGATACGCTCGCGGCCACCCTTTCCTGTCACCCTAACCAAACCAGCCGAACGATAATCAAGTTCAGACAACGCGAGGCCAACGAGTTCAGACACTCTTAGTCCGGTTGCATACAAAACCTCGATCATGGCGCGGTCTCGAAGACCCAACGCCGTCCCTGCATTAGGCGCCTCCAACAATTGAGTGACCGCGTCTTCTGACAGGCTGATCGGAAGAGGACGTCCCGTGACGGGCGANGCAATTTCGCTGGTTGGATCCACATCAATCAACGTTTCACGCAACAGATGACGGTAAAACCGCCGCAAAGTCGATAAGCGTCTGGCTGAGGACTTAGCAGAGATACCGCGCTTTACTGACGCGGCGAGATAGGCCAGAACATCAGAACGACTGGCCTTGAGTACATACGGCTGCCTGTTCGACAGCCATTTAGAAAATTGCGCAAGGTCATTGCGATAAGCAGACAGTGTATTCTCCCGTAAACCGGCCTCCTGCCATACCGCATCAAGAAATCGATCGATGATTTCAGCGTTGGAAANTGCTGTTTGAACAACCGCCATTAGCGTTTATCCACTGCCTGTAACAGTTTGAGTTGCTGAAGTCGCTGNCGNATTTGCAAGCGCCGTTTTTCATTTTCGGTCACGCGCAACAATCCTGAGTAGGTCATACGNGCATCGTCGTAGAAACCCCCTTCGGTCATGGCATTCGCCGCCTGGAANCGGGCGCTCAATCCCCACGAGTCGTGGTCTTGGCCCTGTCCCTCGGCNGACCGCAGATAAAGCTCAGCGGCTTTTGCTGCATGACCTTCATCAGCATGTGATTCAGCCATCCAAAATAGCAATTCACGCCGCTGCCCAGCGGTCAAATCGTGGGCGGCCACCGCTTCGAACAACTCGAGCGCCAAATCGTGTCGATCGATAATCTGAAGGTCAAAGGCAACCTGCATCACTCGATCCAGTTGCTCTGAGTCTATTTCTTTCTTTAGGCGAAGGTGATCGACCAAAATACGCGTGCCAACGCTAGCATTGCCAGCAAAAACTTCTGTGCGTGCCCGGCGCATCAGCCACTCGAGCTCACTCATACCACCCGGGGGTGATCGAATATGCGCATTGAAAATAGCGGCAAGATCAAAGCGGTTTTCTCTTAATGAAAACGCTGCCATTCTGATTGCCACATCATCTGTCAGGATCGCATCTNCNGAACCAAAAAGATTTTGACNGTAAANCATTATTACGATGGGCTCGAGACCATTTTTCGCCAACGAGCGGACCAGCTTGACCAAGGCCTCACCCCCGCCCTCACTCTCATCAGTGGACGATACAATGTGCGCGTAAATCGCCCTTGCAACCGATCCGTGATCGAACAACACATCCTGCGCAAAACGTAGCCACGATGCGGTATCACCGACTAACAGATGTTCCCGATTAGCCACTTCGAGTGCGAGAAGCCCATAAGCGTCAAGTAAGTTCCCGATGGATATAGTCCCAAGAACACCAAGGCTGGTTTCGCCATGCGCTAACAGGCTCTCCAACGCACCAACCCGGCTTTCAAGGTCGCCAGCAAGGCGTGCTGCCTCAGCAACAATCCCTAGCCGCAGCCTCTCCAACTGCGTGTCGTCTTGCGTCTTCCGTTTGAGCTGGGCCATCTCACCCATCGTCAACACCGGCGACGTAGCACCTTCACGCAAACGTGCAATGGAAAGCAATAATTGAACCTGAACGCCNTGGAGATCAGCCAGTTCTANCGCGGCCAATGTGGGTTCATCATGTAACAGGAGAATCTTGGCGCGCAATAATTTCCATTCGGTATCGTCTGGATAGAACTCGAACTGAAACCGAATAGAGGCGACATATGCATCGCCGACTCGACCATCGAGCAGATAGTTTTTGATAAGCATTCGGCGCGCCTGAATCGACTGATGCGGATCACCCGCGGCTTCCAGCAACAATTGACGCAACACGTGACGTGCCGAAGCATATTCGCCTACTGCGATCAACGTTGTAGCCANCAGAAGCCTCGCGTTGCGTGCCCGACCAGCGGACAACAGCGGCAGCGTGTGCTCTAGACGAACGATCAACGACCGCCAGCGTTGCTGCTGGCCGAGNACTTCCCACAACTCGTGTTCCCACGCATACCAGTGTGGGCTGCCTGGATCAGGCTGCTCGGAAAGAATCAGTGCTTCGGCAAGTGACAGCGCNCCCTGTCGCCGAAGTTCACGCGCCCGNCNGAGGCTNACACCATCCTGCAGTGGCCGAACANNCACCGTTGGNGTCGGGAGACNTTCCTTCGNTTGCTCGGCAAATACAGAGGCCGCACACAANANCANCCACGACACNCCAACGGCGAACCGAACCNGTCCTTTNTNTCCCCTGTTTNATTCCCGTGATCGCTNCATGGCATCGCGGTTCGAGAAGGAAGCTCTTGACCCTCAGCCTAAGACCACTCAAGAGTCCNCCGGTCACCCCGGCAAGGCGTCAGGAAATCTTTTCCTTGATCCTGGCCGATTTTCCCCGAAGCTCGCGGAGATAGTAGAGTTTGGCTCGGCGCACATCACCACGACGTTTGCGCTCGATTGACACAACCAGTGGGCTGTGCGTCTGAAATACGCGCTCGACACCCTCTCCAGANGACAGTTTGCGTACTGTGAACGACGAATTAATGCCACGATTTTTCTTCGCGATCACAACCCCTTCGAAAGCCTGGAGGCGTTCACGAGTCCCTTCGGTGACCTTNATNTGCACGCGAACCGTGTCCCCCGGTCTAAATTCGGGTATATCGGTCTTCAGTTGCTCTTGTTCTAGTTCCTGGATTAGGTTGCCCATCTCAACTCTCCTGCACGTCGCTCTCGCGTCTGTAAAGATTGAGCAATTCGCGCTGCTCATCTGTCAATTCAAGNTCTCTCAATAACTCTGGGCGCTTTTGCCAAGTCCGCCCCAATGCCTGNTTCATNCGCCATCGGCGAATTTCCTCATGGTGCCCACTCAAAAGAACAGACGGGACCTGATGCTCTCCGTACACTTCGGGTCGCGTGTAATGCGGCCAATCGAGCAGCCCCGCACTGAAGGAATCGCTCTTCACCGAATCTTCGTTGCCGAGCACTCCAGGGAGGTATCTTACCAGAGCCTCGATNAAAACCATTGCCGGCAATTCACCACCCGACAAAACGTAATCCCCGATAGAGATTTCTTCGTCAATCTCAGCCTCGAGCACGCGTTCGTCTACGCCCTCGTAACGACCGGCCAATAAGACCAATCCGGCCTCACTGGCCAGTTCCCTGGCCCGTTTCTGCTTCAACTGCCGTCCCTGTGGGGACAAATAAATAACACGGCCTCGGACAGCTGCCCTGGCACTGCCAATGGCCTGATTAAGCGGCTCTGCCATCATCACCATACCAGGCCCCCCGCCGTAAGGCCGATCATCGACCTGTCGGTGGCTGTCTTCAGTAAAATCACGTGGATTTCGAAATTCAAGTTGTAATTGACCCGTCTCCAGNGCGCGGCGTGTCATACCCTCACACACAAAACTGTCAAACATCTGAGGGAAAATAGTGACGATGGCAATTTGCATAGCCCCCCCAGTTATCCGATAACAACCCGCAACATTTAGTAGTCACGTTCCCAGTGGACTCGAATGTGACGATCTTTGAGATCTACCTGATCGACCGTCACCGTCGTATAGGGAATGAGAAGTTCGGACTCTCCTTTGACAACCAATACATCATTGGCGCCGGTTTCTAAAAGATCTGCAACAACGCCCAGAGTCTCGCCCGCCATGTTCAGCACCGTCAGTCCCTTAAGGTCCTGCCAGTAGAACTCGCCGTCCGCTGGGGACTCTAACTGATCTGATCGAATGGAAATCTCTGAACCGATCAAGGTGCGCGCTGTTTCGCGATCGATGCACCCCTCCAGTTGAGCGACCACGTTATTGGCCTGTAATCGACCAGCAACCAATCGCACCTCGTTCCATTCATTTCCCTGGCGCAGCAACCACGTATCGTAGCCAAGGATATCGCCACGCTGGCGACAATAGTCAAAAATGCGAACCCATCCGTGCACACCAAACAGACCGCTGATCCGGCCCATGACCACCGTATCAGCTGAAGGCCCTGCCACTGTTGTCCGGAAGGCGGCGCCTGCAACTAACCCCTGTCAGGCTGCAGCGGCCTCCCGCCTTACCTGTTTCAAAACACCCGCAACCCGATCCGACGGCTGGGCCCCCTGACTGATCCAGTAATCAACACGAGCACTGTCAAGGCGGAGTCGCTCTTCCTGACCCGTCGCCATGGGGTTGTAAAAACCAACCCGCTCGATAAATCGACCGCGCGGCTGCCGCCTCTGATCGGATACCACAATCGAATAAAACGGACGTTTCTTGGAACCGCCGCGCGCAAACCGAATCGTTACCATGAATCTAACCCCATACTGCTCGTGCGAAAATTTGAGCCGCTAATTTTAACACGAGTTATCGGTCGCAAACGTCGACTATTGCCCAAACGGTGGGAGGCCAGGCATCCCCCCTGCTTTTAGTTGCCCCATCATCTGGCCAAGACCTCCTTTGCGCTTTGCTTTCTTCATCATTTTTTGCATTTGCATAAACTGCTTGAGCAGTCGATTCACTTCTTGAACCTGCGTACCAGACCCCTTGGCAATGCGCTTTTTTCTCGATCCCTTAATCGTGGCGGGGAACACCCGTTCACCGAGTGTCATCGAGTTAATGATAGCCACCAAGCGACGACTTTCCTGATTGTTCGCTCGATCCAGCACCGCAGGCGGTAACTGGCCAACCCCCGGTAATTTCTCTATTAAACTTGAGATTCCACCCATTTTCTCCATCTGTTCCAGCTGGTCTCGAAAGTCGGCTAGATCGAAGCCCTTACCCCGACTAATTTTCTTAGCAACCTTGGCTGCCTGTTCGTGGTCTACTTTTCTCTCGACTTCCTCCACCAAACCGACCACATCACCCATTCCGAGGATGCGCGAAGCGATGCGGTCTGGGAAAAAGGGCTCGAGCGCATCGAGGCCTTCGCCAACGCCAATAAACTTAATTGGGCAACCCGTTACATGACGGACCGACAACGCGGCTCCCCCGCGCGCATCACTGTCGGCCTTGGTCAACACAACTCCCGTCAAATCAAGCGCCTGATTGAAATGATGGGCGCTGGTAACCGCGTCCTGGCCCGTCATTGAATCGATCACGAACAAGGTTTCTACTGGAGTAATCGCCTCATGCAGTTGTCGAACCTCGCTCATCATTTGCTCATCAACGTGCAGGCGGCCTGCCGTATCTACCAAGATCACATCGGCCCCCATACGCCGCCCGTGTGCCAATGCATCGGTCGCGATCGCTATCGGTTCTTTCCCTTCTCCCTGGAAACAAGCCACATCAGCTTCTTCGGCTAATCTTGCCAACTGTTCCATCGCGGCCGGTCGATAAACATCCGTGCTGACCACCAGTACTCGACGCGACTCGCGCTGCTTTAATAAACGCGCCAGCTTGGCCACTGTTGTTGTCTTTCCCGCGCCCTGCAATCCCACCAACATAACAACTGCTGGCGGCCGAACAGCAAGATTGAGCGCGTCATTCTGTGCGCCCATCAGTTCAACCAACTGGTCATGCACAATCTTGATGACCACCTGACCTGGCGTCAGGCTACGGGTCACCTCTTCGCCGACAGCCCGCTCGCGCACTCGATCGACGAACTGTTTAACCACCGGCAATGCAACATCAGCCTCAAGTAAAGCGACACGAATGTCGCGCAAGGCATCCGCAATGTTGACTTCCGTCAGTCGGGCACTTCCACGGATACCACTAAAGGTCTGTTTTAGGCGTTCGCCGAGTTGGTTAAACATTAACAAGTCTCCATTGCCCTGTTGTCCAGTGACATTGCCCCTTCCCTCAGGGTGCGGACGATTTTACACTTCCGCGACATGCTGACCACGATCACCACCTTGATAGCAATCGCCGGATATCTGACGGCGACATGGCTGACNTATGGTCAGCTGAATAACGACCCGCGCTTGAGTCCTCGCCCAAGCGCCTCCGTTGCCTGGGCGATTGGAGTGGCCATCGTCTGCCATGCCGGTGCAGTATTTCCTGGCATCAACCATTTAGCTGCCGTCAATCTTGCTCTGGGCTCAACCATTTCGATAGTGGCTCTCGTCATCGTGACCCTCTTTCTTGTTAGCGCCGTACGTCAACCGATCCTTGCGCTCGCCTTCTTGGTGTTACCCGTTGCAGCAGCAGCCGTTGCAATCGGTTCTATTTTTCCAGGGGACCCCCACCCACTCCGGCTGACTAGCGGTTTAGCACTCGCACACAGTCTGGTTGCAGGACTGGCGTATGCGTTTCTCAGTTTGGCGGTGACACAAGCTGTGCTGGNACGTTTTCAAGAACGCTCACTGAGGCAAAGACACGCGCTGGGCATGATTCGCTCCCTGCCTCCGGTCGAGACCATGGAAACGTTACTGTTTCAGTTAATCACCGTTGGTTTTGTCCTCCTCAGCATTACGTTACTGAGTGGTATCGGCTTTAGCAGCCAATTGTTTGGAAAGGCTTTCGTCTTCAATCACCACGCTGTGCTCGCGCTACTAGCCTGGGGCAGTTTCGCAACGCTGCTNGGGGGTCGAGTGTTAGCCGGTTGGCGTGGTCAGTTCGCCGTGCAATGGACACTGGCCAGTTTTATCCTACTGCTGCTGGCCTATTTNGGGACTCGGTTTGTCCTTGAAGTACTGCTAGCCCAACCATGAGCGACCCAGCCTATTCAGCGATCCTCGATTTCTGGTTTGATGGGGCGCTGAACAACTCCGACGCGGCCGTCGCGCGCTTGAGTGCGTGGTTTAAGCAATCCGACGATTTCGATGCCGAGATTGCAGACCGTTTCGGCAACCTACCCCAAGCCGCGCGTCTGGGTCGCCTAAACCACTGGCTGCATTCGTGCGAAGGAACGCTGGCCATGATCTTGGTACTGGATCAGTTTCCGCGGAATCTTTTCCGCGACAACCCTCGCGCCTTTGCCTACGACGCTTTCGCNCTTAGTCACGCGGAAAAAGCGATCGAACAACAATACGATCGACAGCTTCATCCGCTCGCGGCTTCCTTCGTGTACCTGCCCTTTGAACATGCCGAGCACTTGCCCACACAAAACCGCTCCGTCGCGCTATATGAAGATTTATTGAAACACGCGCCACCAGANCTGCATTCNATATTTGAACAATTCGTCGATTACGCTCACAGNCATCGTCAGGTGATCGAACGATTTGGACGGTTTCCACACCGAAANACTGTGCTTGGACGTAGCCCAACCGAAGAAGAGCTCGACTATCTCACTTCCGGCGGGGAGACCTATGGTGGATCAGNCCATGCTGCTGACAACGATGTGTAACAGTCTCCGCCGTTGGGTCTACGCCACCTGCGGATAACGAGCAGCGACCCATCGGTGAAAATGGTGCGTCGCTGTATCAAGGACNGGCGANAACGCACCGCCATCGAAAGCCGTTGAATCACGGCCCCGCTGCATTTCNTCTACCGGTCGAATNTCNTCCTCAAAGACTGCACGCCAACCGTTCAANATCTCCCGCCGAGCNCTCGCGTGCTTGTCATCGGCCACGCTGTCACCGACGNAATAGATCTGAAGGAGCTCCCNCGTTCGGTTATGGGCAAGGGGCTGCACNATCACNCTGTAGAAGTGATCGATNTGGAGCCCAAGCAANACGTTGGGAAACAGGGCCACGTACTCCGCCTGNGNCGANTTNTCCTTCGGCCACTGATCGAAGANTGGCNACTCAATGCCNGCGCGTTCACTGAATGTGAACTTATATGTGCCCTGCCCTGCACCCCATTCACCACCAACGATATTGTAGTGATCATCGATGTGCGAATAACTATTTAGGCCAGGATGCACCCAGGGGAGATGATAACTCTCACAATANTTCTCAATCGCAAGCTTCCAGTTAGCGTGAAACTCGAGTTCCAGTGATCCGTCCTCACCAACTGCCTCGACGTTATTCAGCCCTCCGACGCCAGTAAAAGAGGACCAGCGTTGTTCGAGGCCAGCAATATGTGTGGAGAACTCCGGCCCGCTCCCATCTAGATTCACGAATACCATGCCCATCCACGTCGCGCTTCGTACTACCCTCAAGGAGTGCTCATCGTTGTCAAAATCAGCACACTGATGTTGGCCATGCCCGCCGATATGCGGCGTACTGTGTAATGCGCCATCCAACCCATAAGTCCAACTGTGATAGGGGCAGCGAATGACTTTTCGCGTCACGCCCTCCTCTGTCACCAATCGGTGTCCACGATGTCTGCAGACATTATGAAAAACGCGTGCGTTACCCGTTTCGTCGCGGACAATAACCAGTGGCAATCCGAGCAAATCAACCGGCCGGACCGCACCAAGCGCAAGGTCATGGCAATAACCGACACAAGTCCATGATGAAGCCAGCACTGTCTCACGCTCGATTCTCGCCCACTCAGCACTGGTGTAGCACTCGCCCGGCAAGCCGACCGCATGCTCAATCGGCTGATCGATTGCCGCGCGCTGTTCTCTCGACAAACCTGGCGATGCAGTGTGCGACACCTCGATCCGTGCACTTGACTGTCGATTGCTCGTCACCGCCTTCACCTCTCCTGAGATTATGGTGTCTGGCAATACCACCACCGCTATAGTCTACAATCTGCTTGAGACGTGAAACAGCGTGCCGTGATATGACGGACAACTGGCTATAACGATCGTAAGGATTCTGTGAATGGCAAAACCCACCTATGGCAACAGTGACTTAGGTCACCCGATTGACGAACCTGACATTAATATCTCTGTGCGTCAGCATTTTGGCCTCGACGCGGACCTGGAAGTGCCCGCCTTCAGCCAACGAAGCGAGCATGTTCCTGATATTGATGCTACCTATTGCTTCGACCGCGATACGACACTCGCTATTCTTGCCGGTTTTACCCACAACCGTCGCGTTATGGTGCAAGGTTTCCATGGCACTGGCAAATCGACTCACCTGGAACAGATAGCAGCGCGGCTGAACTGGCCATGTATCCGCATCAACCTTGACAGTCATGTCAGCCGTGTGAGTCTCGTTGGTAAGGATGCCATCGTATTGAAAGACGGTCATCAAGCGACAGAGTTTCAAGAGGGTTTACTACCTATTGCAGCACAAAACCCGTGCGCGCTGGTTTTCGACGAGTACGATGCGGGTCGACCTGACGTGATGTTTGTGATTCAACGCGTGCTAGAAGCAGATGGCCGTTTGACCTTACTCGACCAGAACCGGGTCATTCGACCCCACCCGTATTTTCGGCTGTTTGCAACCACCAATACGGTCGGCCTTGGCGATGCCACTGGCCTCTATCACGGCACACAACAACTTAATCAAGGTCAGATGGATCGCTGGAATATTGTCGCCACACTTAACTATCTACCGCTGGAAGCAGAGCGACAAATTGTGTTATCCAAGGTGCCAGATTTTGATAACCCGGAAGGTCACGAAACCGTCAGCGCCATGATTGCAGTGGCCGAACTTACCCGCGCTGGTTTTTCCGCCGGCGACTTATCCACTGTGATGTCTCCACGCACCGTCATTATGTGGGCCGAGAATGCCCGTATCTTTTCGGATCTTGCGCTGGCGTTTCGTCTTACGTTTTTAAACAAGTGCGACGAACTTGAGAGGGCTGTCGTGGCTGAATTCTACCAACGCTGTTTTGGTACCGAACTGGCAGAATCCGGCGTTCAGGTCGCGAAGGCCTAAGGAACGATGGACCGGCAACCCCCAGTCGACAACTTCTGCCACGCGACCGCCGGCACGATGCGGGCGATCGCCCGAGATAACAACCTGGCCGTATCTTTCGCTGACGGAAAGACTGGACTTGCCGGACACGACGCGCGGCTTCCCGTACCACCAACAGATCTTGCGCATGATCGAGTGACCCGTGTCCGCGGCGAAGCAGACGGCATGGCACTTCGGCTGCGCCACCACGACGCCATGATTCATAACCGGCACCAACCGGGCACACCGAGTGCACGATCCGCTTTCGATGCATTAGAGACCGTTAGAGTTGAATCCCTCGGCTCTCGACATCGTATTGGCATCGCCCAGAATTTGGCCGCTGTTCGCGACGTCTATTGCCGCGCACAAGGATACGAGGCAATCGTTGAACGCGCCGACGACCAACTTCCTGATGCACTTGGACTACTCGTTAGAGAAGCATTAACGGGAGANGCGCCGCCAATCTCTGCCCGAACCATGGCCAACCTGTGGCGACCCTTAATCGAACCCCGCCTGCAAGCGACTCTGGGCTCCCTTCGTAACACGCTTAATGACCAGACACAATTTGCCGAACAGGTACGGCAGTTTCTTTCTTCACTAGATTTTCTCGACGACGAACCTAACGAGCTNACCACCACCGATCCCGGTGAAGACGAAATGGAGGATTCAGCTGACCCGGGCCAGTCCGAAGATGAGGGCAACGAGCAAGCACAGGAACAGGCGTTGGAAGATGGAGCGGACAGTGATCTTGGCGATGCCGACGAATTAAACATGGAAGCCGTCGACGAAGACGAAGTTCCCGAAGACGCCTCCTTCATTAGTGCATCGCATAACGATTCGCAGCACCCTTACAACGCCTATACGAATCTCTTCGACGAAATTGTGCGTGCTGAAGACCTGTGCAATACGGAAGAACTGGGACGGCTTCGCGGGCGACTGGACGACCGCTTAGCCCAGTTTGCCAGCGTTATTGGACCTCTGGCCAATCGCCTGCAACGCAAACTGCTTGCCCGCCAGCAATTTGCCTGGCGGTTCGACCTTGAAGAGGGCCAACTCAACACCGCCGTACTGGCCCAGGTCGTCGCCAATCCAACCGACGCACGCCCCTTTATGGAGGAGATAGAAACTGATTTCCGTGACACCATCGTCTCACTGCTGATTGACAACTCGGGCTCTATGCGGGGCCGCCCCATTACGGTCGCTGCCATGTCAGCTGACATTCTGGCTCGCACGCTGGAGCGATGTGGGGTCAAGGTAGAGATTCTCGGATTCACTACCGGCGCATGGAAAGGTGGAAAATCAAGAGAAAAATGGTTGTCTGACAACACCCCGACAGCTCCGGGTCGCCTTAACGACTTGCGGCACATCATCTACAAACCCGCGTCAGTTCCATGGCGTCGTGCAAAAAATAATCTCGGACTGATGCTGCGCGAAGGTATCCTGAAGGAAAATATCGACGGTGAGGCTGTCCTTTGGGCCCACCAACGACTGCTCCAGAGACCAGAACAGAGGCGTGTTCTGATGGTGATTTCAGATGGAGCCCCCGTCGATGATTCGACCTTATCCGCCAACAGCGATAACTACCTGATCAGACACCTTAAAGGCGTCATCAAAAACATCGAAGCGGAATCCCCAATTGAACTCATCGCCATCGGTATTGGTCATGACGTAACTCATTACTATCAACGAGCCATTACGATCGACGATGCCGAACAACTGGGCGGTACCATTATGGATGAGTTATCAGCGCTGTTCGACTAACAGATTTCAGGCGCTTTCTCCATAAAACACAATCACATTGCGCAATGCTTCACCGCGCTTTACCGAATCAATCGCTTTGTTAATGTCTTCCAGTGAATAGCAACCTGACACGAGTTCATCCAATTTCAAACGTCCACTACGGTAGTGCGCGAGTAAGGTCGGAATATCGGTCTGCAAACGTGCCCCGCCCATTTTGCTTCCGATCAAACGAATCGAATCATTGGCAATATCCAGCGGTTCATACTCCACTTTAAGACCACTGGGCGCCATCCCAACCAGCACNACCGTNCCACCACGGCGCACTAGAAGCGGGGCAACAGCCATGGCCGCGCCACTGCCGGTGGCAACGAAAACATAGTCGGCACCGCGACCGGCTGTCAGCGTCTTGATCTCATCCACCACATCGGGGCGTGTTGCATGCAATGCGTGAGTCGCCCCGAAGGTCATCGCGGCTTCCAACTTGTTTGGTGACAGATCGACAGCAATATTGGTTAGCGCACCCATAATAGCTGCGGCTTGTATACAGTTAAGGCCAACTCCACCGGCTCCCAGCGTCACCACACGACTGCCCGGTGGCACTCCAGCCACCCGCGCAACGGCACCGTAGCCAGTGATGACACCACACGCCAGCAATGCCGCACTCGGCGCAGGGATGTCCGCAGGAATCGATGCAATCTGGGACTCGCTCACGACCACCGCCTCGGCAAAACCCGCTGTCCGTAGACCCTGAACGATGGGGCTCCCCTGTGCGTCAGTCAAAGGAGAATGGGTATCCAGCGGCACTTCCCCTTCGCACAAAGGTTCGTCACCACTGCGACAGAACAAGCATTCACCACAAGCCCGCAGCAGCGTAACTAAAACACTCTCCCCTTCGCGCACCTTAAACACGCCCGCCCCCAACGACTCCACCACACCCACCGCTTCGTGGCCGTAGACTGCCGGCAGATCACCGCCCCACGCGCCACTCATATAGGTGATGTCACTGTGGCAGATCGCACAAGCGCTGAGACGAACCCGCACCTCCCCTGGCCCTGGAGAAGCCAACTCAACCCATTCAATGGATAGCGGGCTGCCGAACTCTCGACAAACAGCCGCTCTCACTGTGTTTTCCTGCATTAGGTCGACAGAACCACCGGGGCCTCAGCATCAACGGATTCACCCACGCAGGGCCCACACATCAGCATTCAAAACGATAACAGTATTCGGTCGACGCGGATATCAACGCCTCACAAAGACTGACGGCAAACCCGCGCATCACGTGCAATTCAAAGTCATCCCGCCCAGGCACCCTGGCAATGTGTACCGTCATATGATGCATGGTGGTGTTCGCACAAGACCCTACAACAAAGATCTTTGGATGCAGGTCTAACGAACATAACTTGGCCAACGCCGACAACACCTGTGGCCCTGAAAGCGACAGAATGCTGCGTGCGTGACTGAGCTCGACCACGGAAGCGACTCCACCGAGTTGGGTTTCGAGTTCCACAGCTAACTCGCCCGCTTCAAGTCCTGAAGCGCATACCAACCAACTTCCCGGACCGTACCAGTGCCAATTACGCGCACCGCGTGCAACGACAGTATTCGTCACCAACGCCGGACCGATGAGTTCCCCCCACTGCAATTTCATGTTTTGCCGACGCGTAACCAGCGCCAAAGATCGTCCATGAATTGCCTTTATGACCACGCCTGGAAGCGTCTGTCCCGGCAGCAGCACCTGTGCGTCCTCCAAGTGCCTGAGAAATGGAGAGTCAATGACCGGTTTAAATATCAGTTCAGTCACGCAAACGTACCCCCTCAGGGTCAAGAAACAACGGCGACACCAGTTTCACATCCGCTTCCATGCCGCGGAGCCCTTCAATCGCTCGCATCTTCTCGCCGATACGCTCCTCTCCACCGTTGACCAGTGCCAACCCGATCCAGTGGCCTAAGGCAGGACTGTAAGTAACGGAGGTAACAAATCCCTCGTTGTTCTTCGCTATCGCAGACTTGCCCGGCCCCACCAGATGGGCACCGGCGAAGAGTCGGACGCCGGCTCGCTCGGGAACCAGGCCAACAATGCGCTGTCGGTTTGCCTCAATCATGCCAGGACGACCTGATAGGAAACGGCCGATGTAATCTTTCTTTTGACTGACCATTCGGCCAAGGCCAAGGTCGTGCGGAGTCGTTTGCCCGTTCAACTCCTTGGCGGTCACGTGTCCCTTCTCTATACGCATGACATCCAACGCCTCACTACCATACGGTGTGATGCCAAATGCCTCCCCGACTTCCATCAGATGATCAGCAAAAGCACGGGCATAACCAGCAGGCACGTTAATTTCATAGCCTAATTCGCCGGAAAAACTGATACGAAAGAGCCGCAGCGGCATCCCTTGCAGCATGAATTCTCCCGCGGCCATATAGGGGAATTCGTCGTTATCAAGCGAAATCTGTGGCAACACACAAGACAACAATTCGCGGCTTCGCGGCCCCGCAACGGCTAGGCCCGCCCACTGTTCTGTCACGGAACAAAACTGAACGTCGAGTCCAGGCCAGACGCACTGGTGATGAAACTCCATATGTGCCAACACACCAGCTGCATTATGGGTCGTAGTCGTCATCAGATACCGATCAGTTGCCAGTCGCGAGGCAGTGCCATCGTCATAAAGGATGCCGTCTTCACGCAACATCAAACCGTATCGTGCCTTACCCACTTGCAACGTTTTGAACCCGTTGCTGTACAGTAAATTAAGAAATTCGCCTGCGTCGGGGCCCTGAATATCTATCTTTCCCAAAGTCGAGACGTCACACACTCCGACGGAACGCCGCGTCGCCAACACCTCACGTTCTGACGCAGCCGCCATGTCCTCACCCGCTTTNGGAAAGTATCGAGACCGGTACCACAGCCCCACCTCAAGAAATTCTGCGCCCAAATCCACAGCCCATTCATGTAACGGGCTGTAACGAATCGGCTGAAAATGCCGACCGCGACTGTCTCCAGCGAATGCACCAATGGCAACCGGTGTGTAAGGTGGGCGAAAAGTCGTGGTCCCCACATCAGCCATAGCCCGCTGGGTTTGTTCACCCAGGATCGCCAAGCCGGTCACATTTGATGTTTTGCCCTGATCCGTGGCCATTCCAAGCGTGGTGTAGCGTTTCATCAACTCAACTGAATCAAATCCCTCCCTTACCGCCAATGCCACGTCATCCACGGTCACATCATTCTGCAAATCGACGAAAGCTTTTTCCGTTGCACCCGCAATCTGCCAAAGCGCTTCGCTTGCCGACTCAGCGGACACCCCCGTCACCTCCGGCACCGACTGTCCAACGACCAACGTAAACCCGCAGCGTAAAGCGGCTTCACGTCCCGCATCGTGTCCTGTTCGAAGGGCCGTCACCACATCGAACCGCCCAGACGCTGCGCCGACAACCGACACCGTGTCACCCAGGTCACCTGCCAGAAAACAACCGAGCGTGTTGTCGAAGACCGGCTTCACGCCAGTGTGCGAAGTCAAATGAATACGCGGGTCATGGCCTCCAGAAAGACACAGCAGGTCGCAATCAAGGTCAACCCCCTGGCCTCCCCCACGTGGCGCTATGCGCGCCCCTCGCAACTGAGTTGTACCGTGTGCACGAAGCACCACACTGTTGTCGAAAACCTGCGTCCCAGTATCTTCGAGTTCTGCACGCACCGCCGAATCAATACCAGATCGCACATCAACGAGCGCGCGGACCGCGAGTCCCACTGACTTGAGGTCTCGGACCGTGCGGACACCACTATCATTGTTAGCAAAAACAATGGCCGATTCACCCGGCGCAACCGCATAGCGGTTGACATACGATCGAACAGCACCGGCCAACATCACACCCGGGCGATCGTTGTTCGTAAACGACAGTCCTCTTTCCATTGCACCGCTCGCAAGAACCACCTGACGAGCAATGATGTGCCACAACCGTTGGCGGGGCTGGCCGAGTGGTGGTTCTGCCAAGTGATCGTTGACCCGCTCCACTGCGCCCAGAACATTGTGGTCATAGTGACCAAATACGGTGGTTCGCGGCAACAGTGTGACGTTGTCAGACGTCTTCAACTCCTCGATGCAAGCGCGCGCCCACTCGACTCCCGTGACTCCATCAATGACTACGNGCTCATCGAGCAGCGTGCCACCGAAACGGGCCTGCTCATCGGCAATCAGTACCCGGGCACCACTTCGCGCCGCGGCGCGTGCAGCCATCAAACCGGCAGGACCTGCACCAATAACCAATAGATCGCAGTGATGCCAGCTGGCTTCGTAGTGATCAGGATCCGCACGAGAAGACGCGCGACCCAGTCCCGCCGCCCGTCGAATCTGTGGCTCGTAAACTTTTTCCCAAAAAGACGCGGGCCACATAAACGTTTTGTAGTAAAACCCCGCGGGTAACAACGCCGATATCAAACCGTTGACCGCCCGCCAATCGAAACGCAAACTTGGCCAACGATTCTGACTGCAGGCTGACAGCCCCTCAAACAATTCGGTGACGGTGGCCCGTGTGTTAGGTTCNCGTCGAGCCCCTTCTCTCAACTCAACCAACGCGTTCGGCTCTTCCGACCCGCTGGTAAAAATACCTCGCGGCCGGTGGTACTTGAAACTGCGCCCCACCAGACGAACTGCGTTAGCAAGCAGCGCCGAGGCCAGCGTATCCCCCTCGTAGCCCTCGAAACGCTTACCATCGAATCTAAATTCGATGGGTTGTAACCGATCAATCAAGCCACCGACGGGCAGGCGAAACTTCTGCCGTGTCATGACCTATGGNCCTCTCCATCCACCTCCGCCGCCAGTGCAACAGCCAGCACTTCGTGCGTCACGGTATCGCGTTTCAACCGAAACCAGGCGCGACAGCCACTGATGTGGTGCCAAAATTCCCAATGTGGACCATACGGATTGTCCCGTAAATACACGTAGTCAAGCCACGCCGATTCGGAAGATGGCTCGATGGAAGTCGGCCGCGTTACTGTGGCATCACCTCGATAACTGAATTCCTCGAGCCCTCGCTCACCGCAATTTGGACAGGGAATACGCATCGTCGAAGACTTAATGCAGGTTGGGCTGTGGACCCACACCCTTCTCATCGATGATTCGGCCTGTCGAAAACCGATCTAGCCGGTAGGCTGCGTTTAAACGATGCGGCTCGCCGCGTGCCAAGGTGTACGCAAAAACCCAACCTGATCCGGGCGTTGCCTTGAAGCCTCCATAGCACCAGCCGCCATTCAGATAGAGACCGGTCACTGGCGTCAATCCGATGATGGGACTGCCATCCATGGTCATATCCATCACACCACCCCAGTGCCGCACCACNCGGACGCGGCCCAAACACGGCATCATCGCCATTCCCGATTCCATAATATGCTCAGCGGTCGGCAGGTTTCCACGTTGTGCATAAGAGTTATAACCATCCAGATCTCCACCAAAAACCAGCCCGCCCTTGTCGGACTGAGAAATATAAAAATGCCCGGCGCCAAAAGTCACAACCGTGTCGACCAGCGGTTTAATGCTCTCCGATACAAAGGCCTGAAGAACGTGACTCTCGATCGGCAGGCGCAACCCCGCCATTGACGCGAGGCGCGAAGAATTTCCAGCAACTGCCAGCCCAACTTTACCCGCGCCGATAAACCCCCGGGTGGTATCCAGACCGTCAATGGCACCATCCTTTACACGCATGCCGGTCACCTCACAGTTCTGGATAATGTCGACACCCAGTTGGTCCGCCGCTCGAGCAAAACCCCATGCCACGGCGTCGTGACGAGCGGTCCCACCGCGTGGCTGACACAAGCCACCCAAAACAGGAAACCGCGCGTTATCGAAATCGAGATAGGGTAAGACCTTTTCCAGTTCGTCCCGATCCATCAGCTTAGGATCCGCACCATGCATGAGCATCGCGTTACCACGGCGAACAAAACCGTCTCGTTGCGTATCTGAATGAAACAAATTGATCACACCACGTTGACTCATCATCACGTTGTAGTTCAGCGATTGTTCAAGTCCTTCCCATAACTTGAGCGACCACTCGTAGAACGGCTCGTTGCCATCCAGCAGATAATTTGACCGCACGATGGTGGTATTCCGACCCGTATTGCCGCCGCCAATCCAGCCCTTTTCAAGCACCGCAACATTGCGAATACCGTGCTCACTGGCAAGGTAAAAGGCCGTCGCCAGGCCGTGGCCACCGCCACCCACAATGACGACGTCATAAGCTGGTTTGGGCTCAGGGCTGGACCAGGTACGAGGCCATTTNCGATGACTCGACCATGCCTGACGAAATATCTGGAGCGCGGAGTGCTTCATGCGATGTAACGTTAAGACCTTAAAGTGGTGATGCTACTTGATGTGGCCATCGACCGGAATACCCTGCCAGCAAACTATNCACCGCGCATCTCTCAGCGAAGACTCGCGACGTGGTTAATTTTGTATCCATTGCAATCGCGTGAGCGGTGGATTCCTAAGAACCGATCGAATCGCNACTAACCCAACTAGGCCAATACCCAACGCACCGCCGCCGACACCCACTAACCAGACCGCCATTCCGGGTTGGAATGGCAGATCAAAAACTTCCCGTGCCAGTATGTGTCCGGCAAGCACGGCAAAAAAAGCCGCCAGTAAGCCGGCCATACTGCCGAGGATTAAGAATTCTAGAAGCAACCCCCACTCCAACCGTCGCCGGCCCGCACCCAGTGCGCGGAGAATGGCCATTTCTGTGAGACGATCCTGTGCGCCCACCTGAACCGCTGCGATCAATACCGTGATCCCTGCTAACAGAGTAAAGACGAACACATATTGCACCACGAGACTGACCTGATCGATGATGTCCTGAACCTGTTCCAGGAGCATACCAACATCAAAGACCGTCACACCAGGAAACTGACGGATCAAGCTTGCTAATACCGCGCCACGTTCCGGAGGCAGCGTAAAACTGCCAATATAGGTTGTCGGTCTGTCAACGAGCAGGCCTGGCGAGGCAATGACGAAAAAATTGACCTGAAAAGAGTCCCACGCCACTCGGCGTAGGCTAGTCACCGATCCACTGACCTCTTCTCCTGCTATTCGAAACGTCAATACATCGCCTAACCCAATCCCCAGAGCCTGGGCAAGCCCCTCTTCCACCGACCACTCACCCGCCCGTCCCTTCGCGGGCGAGAACCAGGATCCCCGAGTAATGGTGTTGCCCTCCGGTAACGCTTCGGCAATCGACAAGTTGAATTCTCGACTGGCAAGGCGCTGTGCGCGTGGCGAAGAGAAGGCTGCGTGATCGACCCGCCTGCCGTTGTGCTTTGCCCACCGCCCTCGCACCATCGGAAACAAGCCTTGGCTGGCCAGATTGGCTGTCTCCAACGCGCTTTCAAAAGCCACCCGCTGAGGCGGCTGAATATTGATCGCAAAATGGTTTGGCGCGTGTGGCGAAATGCTGGTTGACCAGCTATCAAGCAGATCTACTCGAATCACCATCAGCAACAACAGCGCCATGATACCGGCGCCGAATGCACACAGCTGCAAGATCGCTATACCGGATCGACGGCCAAGACTGGACAACACATAACGAGTCGCTGATGGTCCGAAACGGATTTTCCTGAGTCCCGCGAAAAAAAGCCAACCACCTCCCACTAAACCCAATACCAATACAATCATTACGGCCAACACCCACATCGCCAATACTCCATCCCTTGCTTGCCAGAAAACCAATCCCGTGGTTGCGGCAATTGCCATCAAAGTCAGCGAGACACTTGAGGTCGTCAGCGCTGAGGATTCGCGTCTAATCAGCCGCATCACACTCACTTTGCGTAATGCTGCGATGGGCGCGAGACCAAACCCCAAGGTCATCAGCAAGCCTGAAATCAGCCCCGCCAACACTGGTCGAACTGACGGCGAAGGCAGCTCCACTGTGAGCGCCCGGCCGGCAAGATAACCAAGCCCACCTTGTCCAAGATAGCCAAGCGCCAGACCGATCAACGTCCCGACACAGGCCATCAACATAAGGCCGAGCAAGAATTCCTGCAAAAGAATCGACTGAGAAGCCCCAAGTGCACGCATCACTGCCGCCACGTCTGTCTGACGACGCGCATACAACTTCGCGGCCAAAGCAATCGCAGCACCGGCAATGATGACGGCACTGAGACTGGCCAACCCGAGATAACTGGCTGCCCGATCCAGCGCTGACTGCAGCGCCGGACGCTCATCACCGACACCTTCGATCTCGATGCCTTCAGTCAAGCCTTCTGCCTGTTGGCTCTTAAACCAGCGCCGATAGGTGTCCAATGCTTGCACGTCGCCCGCCAGCAACAGGCGATATCGCACTCGACTGGCCTCTGTCACAAGACCGGTCGCGGCGAGATCCTGAAGACCAATCAAAAGACGGGGCGCTGCCAGATCAAACAAGAACTGGCCCCGATCCGGTTCNCGTTTGATCACTTGCTTCAAAGTAAGATCAAGGCGTCCGAGGGTAATAGTTGCACCACGGGAAAGCTGGCTTTGTGCCCATAATCGAGCGTCACCCCAGGCAGTCCCTGCGACAGGACCTGACCGTGGTAAGTAGGACTCGCCCTCAGGCTGATCCGCGATCGTTAAGGCCCCGCGTAGCGGATAAGCTGAGCTCGCCGCCTTGACTGAAACGAGTAACGTCATGTCTTCACCAACCACAATGACACTTGGAAANTCGCGTAGCTCTGCTACATCGAGGCCCAAAGTTTTTGCCTTAGTGACNTAGTCAGTCGAAATCAATGATCGCGACCGAAGTACCAGGTCGGCCGCCATGACTTCGGCTGACCGCAGGGTCATTGCCCGCCCAACGCGGTCAGTAAAGAAACCAACCGAGGTCACAGCGGTTACCGCGATCGCAACAGCAAGCACCAGAACCCGTAACTCGCTGACCTGCAAATCCCTGTGCAGTCGACGCCACACCCAGTGAATACGACTCACGAAGAGGTCACCCAACCATTAGACATGCGGCAGACGCGATCACACCGAGTCGCCAGCGCCTCGTCATGTGTAACCAAAACCAGAGCAGTTCCCGTGTCACGCCGGAGATTGAACAGCATGTCGGCGACCTGCCGACCACTCTCTTGTTCGAGGTTTCCAGTTGGCTCATCAGCAAACAGTATTTGAGGTGATACGGCAAACGCTCGAGCCAACCCAACCCGCTGCTGTTCTCCACCCGACAGTTGCCGTGGGAAATGACGCAGCCGATGCGCAAGGCCAACTTCATCCAGTATCTCCCTGGCCCGTGCCTCGGCTTCAACGGCACCGGCGAGTTCAAGTGCCAACACAACATTCTCAAGTGCCGTCAGAGAAGGCAACAGATGAAAGGACTGAAATACAAACCCCACGTTGCCGGCACGAAGGGCTGCCTTAGCATCTTCGCTAAGCGTCCCAAGATCCTGCCCCAATAAATGCACCGACCCTCGAGTCGGCACATCAAATCCCGCCAACAGTCCGAGCAAGGTCGACTTGCCTGATCCTGATGCCCCGGTCACGGCGACTGCCTCACCGGGAATCACCGAGAAATCGACATTATTCAGAATCGTCAGCACGCCACCAGGCGCGTTGACTTGCCGTGTTAGTTTGTNGGCAACGACAATCGGGTCCATGTCACGCATTTTCCTTTTCTTGTTGGCCGGTATTATGGCCGCCCCCAGCTATGCTGAGACGATTCTCGTCCTTGGCGACAGCCTCAGCGCTGCTTTCGGCATGGCCCCGGAACGAGGATGGGTTCATCTGTTGCGGACGCAATTGAACTCGACAGAAGGTCAACACCGTGTCATCAATGCCAGTATTAGCGGAGAAACCACCGCTGGTGGCGCCGCTCGACTTGNTCGTCTATTAGAGCGCCACCGACCCACGGCCGTTATCATTGAACTCGGTGGCAACGATGGTTTGCGCGGAATGGCGCTTCGTGANAGCCGTGTCCAGCTTGAATTTATGATCAATCTTGCGCTCACACAAAATGCCGACGTTCTTTTGCTGGGCATGCGCCTACCGCCCAATTATGGACCCACCTACACCGCTCAATTTGAAGCGATGTATAGCACCCTCGCTGAAGAATATGCGATCAGGCACATTCCATTTTTTCTCGATGGCGTCGCTCAAACACCCTCATTGATGCAAATCGATCGCATCCATCCAACAGCTGACGCGCAGCCGCTACTGCTGAACAAAGTCTGGCCATCGATCAATGCACTGCTACAGGAGCAAACGCGATGAGCCCGTGTCAACAGGTGCTGGTACTGGATGCCGATCAGTTGTCGACACTGGCCGTGGTTCGCTCCCTCGGTCGCAGTGGTTGTGCGGTCACAGCCGCAGCAGCGTCACCGCACGCCATTGCTTTTCAGTCCCGATACGCTAGCCGACATCTCATATACCCCGACCCGCTGCAACAACACGGTGCGTTCCTCGAGTGGTTGACAAACACGCTCACTAACCATTTTTTTGATCTCGTGATCCCCGTTACTGACCGCAGCATTGTGCCGATCCTGACGATACGCAATGCACTCGAGGCGCTGTCACCGATTGCAATAGCACCCAATCCGGTGATGGAGCAGGTAGTGTCCAAGTGTCGCATGCATTCGCTGGCGCGCGAAGCCGGACTCGATGTGCCCGAAAGTTGGATCATTAAAGCGCCTGCGGCACTGGAGACCATTGATCCTCGAAACGGCTTTCCCCTGGTGGTTAAAGCTGAAC
The DNA here is from genome assembly GCA_002714255.1 of Acidiferrobacteraceae bacterium. Classification (GTDB taxonomy): domain Bacteria; phylum Pseudomonadota; class Gammaproteobacteria; order Arenicellales; family UBA868; genus UBA11791. The sequence goes on along the minus strand of PAWW01000021.1, from coordinate 4,360 downwards.
GCTCCCTGGCATGGCTTGACGGCTACGGGCAGGCTCTCGAAACCCGCTATGTCATGGATCGAGCGACACTGAAAGACATCTGGGCACGTTACGCCCTCTACGGTGACGTGCTCGTCCAGTCTCGAGTCATGGGACACGGTGTCGGTCTTGGCCTTCTTGCCCGCGATGGGCTGCTGGTAAATTGCTTTCAATACCGCCGGCTACACGAGGTGCCACTCACCGGTGGTGGCAGCGCTTATCGAGTGAGTGAAACTTTGGACCCCGTGCTCGAAGATCAGGCAACTCAACTGGTCAGACAACTGGGTTGGCACGGTGCCATGATGTTGGAGTTCAAATACGATCCGCGTGCAAAGCAGTATTGGTTTATCGAAGCCAATGGTCGTTTCTGGGGCGGACTGCCGCTGGCACTGGCCGCCGGCGTTGACTTTCCAAGGCATCTGTTGGCCCTCTATCAGAATCAATCAGTGTCACAGTCCGCCTATTCAGTCGGTGTTCGAGGACGCAACCTGGAACGGGATATCGACTGGACCCGTTCAGCCGTGCGGCACGCTGACATTCCTACGACGCGCATCGTGTCCGATGCACTCAAACTGGTGCTGCCGAGGGAACACATCGATAGTTTTGCTGTCGATGACCCNCGCCCCTTGGCATCAGAAGTTCGACACATCGGCTGTCGGTTGATCGGCGCCGTGCGGCGTAGAAAAAGATTATCAGCTAGCAACGCTCGAGAAAGCGAGCTTCGAAAGAATCCACAGCAAATAAGGTCGTGCCTGCAACAGGCCCAACGCCTGGTACTGGTGTGTTCTGGCAACATTATGCGAAGCGCATTCGCCGAGGCTTACCTTGCGAAAAAATTTGCATCACAACCAGGGAGCCCTGCGGTTGTCTCTGCGGGTCTTGATGCACAGCCTGGACGGCCCGCAGACCCGATCGCACGAAACATCGCCCACAATCACAAGCTATCACTCGAGGACCATCGAGCCCGCGCGTTAGCAATGCTTGAGTTGACCGAAAACGATGTCATTTTCGTCATGGAGCGTAGCCAAGTAGCCGAAGCGGCCAAACGCTATCCCACGCACGCCAGTCGAATCTACCTGCTGACGGTCCTCACTCCATCACTCCCGATCGATATTGTCGACCCCAATGGCGAGGGGCCCGCGACGTGCCAAGCAATTTTTCACCAGATCATCGACGCACTCGAACCTGTCATGGATTGCATCACTCATCAGCGCCAACGACTACCCTGACCTGGCAAACGGCGGACGCCGTCGACCAACGCGATATCTCCGGCATAATTAAGCGTATGCAATCCTTCAAGATAGGGCGGCAAGAAAGGGTCTAAGGTCTTCACCTGGGTTTCCTTATAGGCATTTACTGTCAATTGATCGACACGATTCAAGACAATACCGCCCCCGTAAGTTCGACAACCATTCTGGGCCGGGCGTATCAATTGATCGTTTTGCCTGAAAAAATGACCGGCCATGCGAGATGAACCTAAACTCGACTTCACCGGATTCACCGCCAACGGCTGAAACTCGGCATCGAGTGAGTTGGCATGGAAAATATGCAAATTATTATCAATATTGGTACCGGATCGCGCTGTCGTAAATAACCACCAACGATCCTCATGCCATAACGGNACGGTGTCGAGTCCCGGAAAGTCAGGCAAGAGGTCGCGCTCAAACACCCATTCGTCAGGGAAACGTGTGTTGCGATAAAGACTAACGCGCCCGGACTCGCTTTGCTCTGGCACCATGAACCAAGCCCCTTTGTGCTCAAACACGACTGGAAAAGACAAGTGAAACGGTTGCTGAAGAACAACCCGCGGGGCAACAAATCCTTGTTGATCGACGTCGGTAAATACCGAAATCTGGCCGCGACCGTGATTAAGGTCCATCGACTCTACGAAAACGTACAATCGCCCATCGACCCAAACGGGAAACGGATCAGCAATATCCATATGCAGCGGTGGCTGATGCCAATTCGCGGAATCGGGAGCGAGTGTTAAATTCAATGTTGCCACTGACCACTGTCGCCGGACATCGCGTTGGCGACGTCTGTCCTGAACTCGACGGACCAGCATTAAAGCAACACCAAGCGTTGTCGGTTTCGCACGCTTAGGTGGCTCGGAAACCACGACAGACGATGACTCAGGCTCAATCCTGGTTCGTTGCCAGCGAACAAGGTTGTCCGCAACGAGGCCTACCGCGGCTTTACCAAGATCGGCAACCGACCGTGCAGGTGAATTGAGATCGAGCCGAATACTGCGTTGATCGATTACGTGGGTAGAGTCCACGCTACGGGAAACCAGTTTGAGCGTGCTGGTTGTTTGGTGCGTCATGATCCGCTCTAAGACGACACCGCGCGCAGCTGATGACTGNACTGGACACGGGTCAAGTCGCCATAACGCACATGCAACCGCGTGTTCCGTACTTGAATTTCCCGCCAAATCGAGGATCACATTACACTCGGGCAACGCCTGTCCAGGTCGATAATTCACTAACCCGACCAGAAGCGGATCTGCCACATTTTCCAGCCAGCGTTCCCAAGACTTTGTGCTGCTAACCGGCAGCACATGTGCATTCCGTCGCGCGTCCCAGTTAAAGTACGCGCGAATACCCCATGCATAATGGGCAGAACGCGAAACCCGGCTCGTGCGATCTATTGCAACAAAGGCAAGCCACTGCCGACCGNAAAGACAATCCAGAAGGTTCTCTATCCAACCCTCATTACAGTCTTCGGCAACAATCACCCCAACCTTAATCGTCAAATCGTGCCAAACCTTTGCCTTAAGCTTATTGAAAACACCGATGAATAACCCCCCGGTCACAGTACTAATGTCGGTTTACAACGGCGCTCGTTATCTTGGTGAAGCGATCGACAGCATTCTAGGGCAAACCTATCGTGATTTTGAATTCCTTATTATTGATGATGGGTCAACCGACGATAGCGTGGACATCATTAACGGTTACGACGACCCACGCATTCGTCTGCAACAACACTCGAATCGGGGCCTTGCCGAATCACTGCGCCAAGGCGTCATCGATTCACGCGGTGACATCATTGTTAGAGCTGACCAAGACGATATCAGTCACTACCGGCGTTTTGAAGAACAGGTCACCTATCTTGATCAAACCGGTTCAGTCGGACTTGTGCGCACCTTACTTGAAATAATCAATGCAAATGGCACAACTGTTAGTGGATGCACTGGTGAAACATCGTTGGTGACCAGTGCGCCCCGTTGGTGGTTCCTATGGCGCAATATTGGCAGCCACTCATCGGCTGCCATTCGCAAAAGTGTACTCTTAGAACACAATTTGAACTATCGATCGGGGATGGATGGAGTGGAAGATTTCGACCTATGGTCGCGAATGCTTTGTCACACCGGATTTGGTGTGATTGACAAACCACTCGTCAAATACCGAGTGCATCCAACCAGCCTGATGCAAACCACTGACAAAACAGTCCAACAATCCCGTTTTGCACTCGTTATCAGGGAAGGATTTGAGGCAATTGGCATGCAAATTACCGCTTCGGTGGCAACAGAGATCGCTATTCTGTCCGGCCAGACTCTGATTAATCCAGTGCAATATCGATACGTTCATCTTATCCATCAGTTGCACTTGATCGCACAGGCAGCATCGTGCTGCCTGGAAGAACTGGGGGAACACGCACCAGACCGTATGCGCGCCGCCCAGTTCCTTGAATGGGCCTGCTATGTTGCGCCCACGTCTCCCGCTTACGCGCTGCGTCTCTTATCAGAAGCGATACGCTACCATCCACGAATCGTGTTTTCTCGCCAAACTGTAATACTCCTCGCCAACCTGATCAAACGCACTCGGACAATAGGCTAATACTGGCACTCCATCACCACGTAAGCGACAAAAGAAATAACGCCATGCACATAATGCTAATCGGCGGTGGCGGATTTATCGGTCGCGCGCTAACCCAGCAGTTCCTGAACTCTGACAACTTTGTGATCACCTGGTGTACAGCCAGAGATGTGTCTAACCCTCCTGACAACATTCACATAGTGAATGATCTTCTTGAACGTTCAACGCATGAGCAAGACGCATTACTTATGGATGTTGACGTCGTCTTCTACCTCGCTTCGAACACGACCCCGTCAACCGGGGCTACCGACTTAGCGCACGAAATTGAGATTAACTTGCTGCCTTTTTCGAGATACCACACCGCACGCATTCGTCAACCAGATCTTAGCCTCATTTACCTTTCTTCGGGTGGATCCATTTACGATCCCGCGAACCCATTGCCCGCGACAGAGAATGCTGCTCTTTGCGCACAGTCTTGTTATGCCGTTGGCAAGATCGCCATGGAAACCTTTCTTACAAACGCTTAT
>PAWW01000020.1 GCA_002714255.1 Acidiferrobacteraceae bacterium | reverse complement strand
TCCCGTATTGATCGATTTGGCGCTCGATTGGGACGCTCGGTCTCGCGATCATTATGTTTCTGTTCAGCGTGATGAGGAAGGGTACCTTAGTGCAGAAAGTCAAAATCCTAGAGGGCGATGGTTCGCTGGGTCTGCCCGCTCGCTTTACGATGATGAAGGGCGTCTGGTGGGTGCCATTGAGACGGTCCGGGATATTACTGATCAGAAAGAACAGGATCTTGAACGCATAGAAGTGCTCAAGGTTGCCGAAGCGAATCTGGCGGAGCTCGAGGAGTATCGTCTAGAACTGGAGGCGGTCCAACGAACAGCGCTTTTCGGAACGATTACGGTCGACAGTAACCTGGTTATCCGGTCGGCTAATCCCGCCGCAGGTGAGATGTTTGGTTACGAGGTCACTGATCTGGTCGGTCGGCGGGTGACTGAAATTGGTGCCGATGATGAGAACTGGTTTCGCCACGAAGCCGCCGTTCGACATTACTGGCAGGCAGGTAACCGAGCACTGTTTGACCGAGTGTTTGAGGGGACCGCGCGGCGGCGCGATCAACGTGCTTTCCCAATTGCGCTGCGTCTTTCGGAGATCACTCGCAGTGGTGAGCCGTTATTGGCTTACTCCTTGCAGAACCTGAGCGAGCGGAATATTCAACGGGAGGAGCTGGATGAGAAGGAAAGCCGTATTCAGCAACTTGAGACTACGATGGGTATCGATGCGTTGTCAGGCGTCGATCAAGGTGTTCTGCTGCTTGATGATGAGCTCAATGTGGTACTGCTCAATGAAGCGTTTTCAGTGTTTCATGGGATTCCTGAGCGTATGCGTCAAGTGGGCACAGCGTATGAAACATTATTGCGTTACGCGGCGGAAGAAAACCTTTTTGGTGATGTTGATGTTGATGAATTAGTGAGGGAAAGAAGTGCTTTAGTGAGGCGCGGTGAAGGCTACACGACCGACTTTGTTACCCGTCAGGGGAAAACGTTGTTGGCGACGGGCCGCTCTTTACGCAGTGGGGGTTATTTGTTTCTGCACAGTGATGTGACAGAACAACGGTTTAAAGAGCGGGAAGCGGAAAAGAAATTAGGGCAGCTGGAACACGTCCTCAGTCTCCAGGCAATCGATCATCTCGCGGTGGGCATGAGCGTCATTGACGAAACGATGAATCTATTGTTTTGCAATCGTGCGTATAAAGATATTTATGGGTTTCCAGCAGACCTGTGTGAACCAGGTGTCAGTTTGACTTCGATCGTACGTTATTTAGCCGAGCAGCGCGTCTATGGTGAGGGAAACATAGAAACCCTCGTGACAGAGCGGGTTGAGACGACTCGTCATGCCCGGGAATATCAGCGCGATTTGACGCTACCGAATGGTCGCATCATTGAAGTGATAGCACGCTATCTTGCTGGGGGAGCATCTGTGCTCGTTCATACTGATGTCACTCTCGAGCGATGTCGAGTACAAGAAAAAGAACAACGTATCGAAGAACTCGAACACTCAATGGGTCTCGATGTTTTGTCAGATATTGACCAAGGCGTGCAGATTATCGGGCCAGATCTTGAAGTGGTATTGGTGAACACTACCTTTGCATCAATTTATGGTTTGCCACGGGAATTGTGTCAGCCCGGTACGCCCTACACAAAATTGGTCCGTTATGTAGCTGAAATGGGCATGTTTGGTGAAGTCGATGTCGAGCAAGAAGTTGCCAATCGAACCGCCATGGTACGCCGTGGAGATAGTTACACCACCGAGTTTTCGCTACCCGATGGTCGTGTCATATTGAGTAGTGAGCGTGCATTACGTGGTGGAGGTTACCTCTCATTACACACTGATGTNACNGAGGAGCGTCAGGAAATCGACCGGCTTCGGTGGANCGANAGGGTCACGGGTCTGCCCAATGCNGATGAAATGAGGGNGCGGGGNAAGGAGCGGTTACTGAAGGCCCAAGAAGGNGGANCNGGAGNNGCTGTACTGCAAGTNCAGATTGANCGATTTTCACGAATCAANGAGGCCTATACGGCGGCAGTTGGTGATCAGCTNCTNGGNCAGGTGGCTGCCCGCATACAAGGCGCTGTNCGNGGTGTTGATTATGTNGCACGTNGNGGTAGCTANCATTTTGTAGTGGTTGCGNCGGCNCCGAATGCCAAGGTCATCGCAGCACAAATCGCNAGCNCTATTCGAATGGTCATGGTTGAGCCNTTTNATCTNGGCAACGCGTCGGNCGCTGATACCGCATCGGTGATAGATAAAGTACGTTTGACCTGCAGTCTTGGGCTTGCCTTGTGTCCCAAGGATGGCGATGACTTTGATCAATTGCTGCATAAGTCGGGACTTGCGCTGCAGACTGTTATCGATAAAGGCGGTGACGCTTATCTAGATTTTAGTTGGGAGGTAACGCGGCGCCGGAATCATAGTCGGGACCTGGTGTTGGAGGCACAGCTGCGCGAAGCGATCGAAACTCAACAGTTAACGCTTTACTATCAGCCCCAGGTCTCTCTANTTGACGAGACTGTCGTTGGTGCCGAGGCGCTTGTGCGTTGGAAACACCCGGAGCGTGGACTGATTTCACCGGANGAGTTTATTCCGATGGCGGAAGAGACGCAGTTAATTATTCCCATGGGCGATTGGATTCTAGATGAAGCCTGCCGCCAGGCGAGCGAATGGCGCGCGAGTGGTTTGCCCGATCTCACTATGTCAGTGAATCTATCGCCAGTNCAATTTCGTCAACCCGATCTCGTCGCCCGAGTACGTCAGGCTCTTGAGCGGCATGGACTCCAAGGTATTGATCTGGAGTTGGAGATCACAGAATCGGTCGTGATTGATGATGTGGACAGCGTCACTGATACCGCTAACGCGATTAGATTTCTAGGTGTTTCCCTTGCGATGGATGATTTTGGTACCGGTTACTCGGCCTTGAGTTATTTGACTCGATTACCATTCCAAAAATTAAAAATTGATCAGTCATTCATTCGAGATCCGAATGGAAATAACTGGCCGATTGTGGGGGTAGTGATTCAACTTGCGCGTGAACTGGGAATGCAAACCATTGCCGAGGGGGTGGAGAGCCGCGAACACGTAACCCAGTTGGCCGAACTTGGTTGTGACATAGCGCAAGGGTACCTGTACAGCAAGCCGTTAACGGCTGCTGATTTTGTCGAGTGGCTTGTCGAGCANTCAAGAAGTTCTGTGCAATCTCCACGACTCTTGAGAAATAAAGTGNCATGACTACACCTGTTGAGAAGAACAAAGCGATAGTGGCGCTCGAGCGGCAGATGCGCGCTATTTTGGATGCCAGTGCGGATGGCATCATCACGTTTGATACGTTGGGCTTTGTTGTGGGCAGCAACCTAAGTGCGCAACGCCTCTTTCAATACTCCCCTGTCGAGCTCTTGGGTCTGGGTTTCTCCGCGTTGTTCGAGACAACGGATTCTTTTGATCGAATCAATGCTGGACAGTTAGACGCAGCAATGCGGCTAACGGCGGTTCGTGCCGATGGAAAACGATTTGCCGTTGACGTGCGTTATAGAAAATTTGAGTCAAATGGCGAGTCCCACCTGGTGGGATCAATTCATGACGTGAGCGCAGAGGAAGAGTCCAGAGCGCAACTTGACAAAATGGAGCGCGTAGATCATCTGACGCGACTTTCCAATCGGGGATTTTTTCAAGAGACGATTGAATCGTATCTGCAGAATATTGATGAGAGGCAGCAGCAACTCGGCATCGTCATGATTGATCTTAATCGTTTTAAGCGGATCAATGAAAGTATTGGCCATAGTGCTGGCGATGAAGTTCTGCGGACAGTCGCACAGCGATTAGAAAATGGTGCGGCCNAGGCGATGAAGGCGTCGGACCGAAAGCTCACAATTAAGGTCGCCCGGTTAGGTGGTGACGAGTTCGCGGTGGTCGTACTGCGGGTTGGGCAGGACGATGCATTGTTACCGGTTGACGTCAGTACGGCGGTTGATCATTTACTAGCTGAATTGGCGCGAACCGCATTTTACGCCGGTGACACGCCACTGTGGATTACTGGTAGCGCAGGCATTGCCTTACATCCTCGCAATGGCCGCGATTATTCAACATTGCTTAAGAAGGCTGATGCCGCCTTGCATCACGCTAAATCAAGTAGTGGCGAGGTTGACTTCTATCGTGACGACATGCAGTTGACACCGTCGTTCTATCTTAAGACGGAAGTCGAGCTCTACGCTGCGTTACTGGAACAACAGTTTGTGCCGTATTTTCAGCCCCGGGTGAATCTCGAAGGCGGTCGTTTGGTTGGGGCAGAAGCCCTGGTTCGTTGGCAACATCCCAACAAAGGCCTGTTGTCACCTGGAGATTTCTTGCCCGTTGCCAAAACGGCCGGATTAATCAGTCGTATCGATTTGCAAATGTTAGAGCTAACCTGCCGGCAGATAGCACACTGGCGCCATACTGGATTGCCCGACATAGTCTTCTCGATCAATGTATCTGAGCAACTGCTGAAGTCGGGCCGCTTGTTGTCNGAGATCGAACGTGCGCTGGGCGCGCACGGGCTTGACGCCAGTTGCCTGGAGATTGAAATTAATGAAGAAGTATTGATGGAAGATGTGGTTAGTGCCATCAAAGAGCTTCAAGCGATCAGAGAGTATGGCGTGAAGGTGTCGATAGACGATTTTGGAACTGGACGTACTGCGCTTCGATGGTTGCACGACCTGCCGGTCGACATCATGAAAATTGATCAGTCTTTTATCCTCGATCTCGCGAATCATCCGGAGACACAATCAGTTGTCAAAAGCGTGATTCAGTTGGGGCAGGCATTGGGATTAGAGGTGGTGGCTGAGGGTATCGAATCAAGTGAGGATGCGGCCGTGTTGAAAGCATTGCATTGTGTAACGGGTCAAGGCTACTACTACGCGAAACCGATGCCGGCCGCGGAGTTCGCGGGGCGCTTCATGAAACGGGCTTAGTCCCTCGACGCTGAGTTTTTCTCGAGCCGGGGTTGTCGTGGAAAAAGCGTTGTAGTGTTCAGCGACTGCAGACAGCAAGTACTTGCTTCAGGTCAGTTAGGCCTTCAATGCATTTGACCACACCATCTTGTAGCAACGTTGTCATGCCACCTGAAATGCTGAGCTCACGTACTTGGGCAGTACCGGATTGCCGCTGAATGGCCTCGCGGATGGCTTCATTGTTGATCAGGAGTTCATGCAGCGCCACTCGACCCCGATAACCGGTGTTGTCGCACTCGGAGCATCCCGGTGCTTGCCATAGTTTCAGCACACCACTATCAGTCAAGCGATCGACCTCGTGGCGGCCAAGATATCTGCAAAACTCCTCGAGTTCTGTGGCAGTTGCCGAGTAGCGTTCTCGGCAACCGGTGCAAAGTCGCCGCGCGAGCCGTTGGGCTAGCACCCCTAGTAAAGCGTCCGAAAATGAAAAGGGTTCGAGACCCATGTCGACCAAGCGTGTAACAGTTTCGGGTGCACTATTGGTGTGTAACGTAGAGAACACAAGGTGACCCGTTAGTGATGCTTCTACACCCGTGCTTGCTGTTTCTTCATCGCGCATTTCGCCGACCATGATCACGTCTGGATCGGCGCGAAGAAATGCCCGCATTGCCACCGCAAAAGTAAAGCCTATTTGAGGGTGCACTTGAACCTGACGTAGTCCCGGTTGTGTGATTTCCACCGGATCCTCGGCAGTCCAGATCTTTCGATTGACTTCGTTGATTGAAGCGAGCATTCCGTGTAGCGAGGTCGTCTTGCCAGAACCGGTTGGACCTACGCATAGAATGAGTCCATAGGGCTGGTTGACCAGTCGGGTTAGTTCGGTGAGATTACGCTGGCTGAATCCCATTTTATCGAGTGGGGGAGGTTCAGTGTTGGCCAATATGCGGAGAACGACGTCTTCATTTTCGCCGGCGGTCGGCAGAGTGGCCATCCGCAGTTCAATGTTGCGGCTACCAATTCGAAATGGAATCTTTCCATCCTGAGGTTTGCGGCGTTCCGCTATGTCCAGTCGGGCCATGATTTTGAGCCGTGCCACCAGTGACTCGCGTAATGCAGGTGGCATACGACGGTAGATGTGGCACTGTCCGTCGACACGAAAACGAATGAGCACATCATCTTTGTCACCATTCGGTTCTATGTGAATGTCGGAAGCCCGTTGCCGGTAGCCATCGAGGACGATTCGATTAACTAACTTCACGACATCGGAACTCTGTCCCAGTTCGAGAAGGTCGCCGAGATCCTCTTCGGCCGCCATGGACGTTTCCCCGTCGCCCTGGCCCGCTCCGCTAACACCGGATTGGTCAATGTATTGGTTGATTTGACTGGGAGCGGCAACCACTTCCACGATGCGTTTTCTGGTGGAAAACCGAAGTGCATCAAGAGCATCCGCGGATAGCGGATCGCTCATGGCTACGGTGATTGAAATATCATCGGATCTGAGGGGAAAGACGGCATATTCTCGAATCACCTTTTTAGGGATTTCTGAAACGGCAGAGGACTGCAGCGTGATCGTTCGGAGGTCGANAAACTCAAGTCCAATTTTCCGCGCTAGTGTTTGCCCTATGGCAATTTCGCTAACAATGCCCGATTCAACAAGAACTTCGCCCAGGCGTTTGCCCGGTTGGTGTTTCTGCTTGGCCAGGGCGGCGTTGATATCAGCGTCGGTGGCCAGGCCCTCGCTGACCAGGACTTCNCCTAGCCGCAGGCGCCGACGGTTCTGNGCCGAGATNANNTGATTCGCAGTAGTTTGAGGAGCAAGGGCCATGGCAAATTCGATGACGAGATGGCGATTAACTAGATTAACTGAATCTTATTGTAACGGCGATNGGTGTTATTGATGTGTTTCAGAACCTTATTGGTGTAATATGAGACACCGAAAAAGTTAAAGAGCATTTGTCAATGCCGCCTAAGGTTCCTTACGCTGATTTTGCCACTCGGCTTATTGATGCGATGACAGNNGCCGGTCATGGCGCGCACGCCGGGAGTTGGTCTCGAATTCCCGTTGAAATAGAACCGTTACGCCGAGAAGCGGGGGCGAAAAGCCTGACGACCGCACGCAAATATCTCGAAGGGCTTGCGTTCCCTAGACGTCATCGGTTGGAGCGCATTGCCGAGTGGCTCGGCGTCACGGTGGAGTGGCTGGCCAGTGGATCTGGGCCGCGCCACGAAGCGGAGCGTGAGGCTGTGCCCTACGACCTGCCGGGCGAAGCGCTTGCGCTGGCCAAGGCGTGGTGGAATCTTCCAAGACACTACCGCGAACCGCTCCGGAGTTGGATCATCATGGCATCGATCATGGATCATTTGCCTGACGAATCGAAAGTTTTACCGGCAGCTGCGCAGGGATTGGAACGCCGACGTCAACCGCGTACAACAGTGCCGCTAGCTGATCACTGAGTGGTAGCGCGCACTCAAGCAACGTGTCGCATGAACTTGCGGCAAACGACGCGTGCGTGATCGTATAGGCGTTTTCGTTGGCATCTCGAAGTTTGGGTTGTGCGTTAACGTAACTTGTTCGCCCAATTGCCCGTTAGCATCCAGACTAAAGCCCTTGCCAGCATCACCCCCATCTCGAGGGCATTCACCTAAATAGCCGCGTCGTATTGGAAGCGCATTGTGCTCGACGATAATATGGGTAGTGCATTGNNTGGCTAGAGTTNCTTAGCTTCGACATAAATGCGTGAGTGGATAGTTCTAAGAAAAGNATACCAATTTGGCATGCCTTCCATTAAAGCAAAGTCAGCGGCTGATCGGCGACCGCAGAGGGGCATGTCATATCACCTGGCTGAGGCTGGGCCTCGCGTCGTTTTTTTGTGGGCTAGAGCAGTCAATAATACGGATCAGTTCTATGTGATGGCAGGTCCTACCAAAAGATAGATCGAAACCTTCGAGCACTGCATCTCGACGCCGTCGAAAGCGTCTTCGATGTGCTCACAAAGGGAAGTGCAAACCAGTCCTTTGATTCGTNGCTGGCAATGAGTTTGATGATCCAGTTGNTGTAATGGGACCCAGCGACTGCCTCAGAAGGCCACATGATGGCCTACATGTTCCACTGTAGTTCTGTGCGAAAAAAAGTAGAATGCCATTCACTTAGGNTAATTGGAGAAAACAATGATCAAACTAATGACGGNTTTAACTTTCTTCGCGCTGATAAGTGCTGGGTCGCCGATATGGGCGGCTGAAGTCTCGGCCGAGATCAAGGCGAAGACCCAGCTCAGCATGGTTGCGTTCATGAAGTCCCGATCAGACGCTGATGGTCGGTTTCATTTNGTAGACGACAAGACCAATAAGGCAGCGTTTGGATTTTCCGCGAATGTTCATCCCATGGTGGTGCCCTATGGGCAACACATTTTTGTGTGCTCGGAGGTTGTTCTTGAGAACGGTGAGCGTATAACGGCAGACTTTCTGACTGTCAATATTAATGGCACCTACCAGGTGGTTGAAGTCATCATGAACAATCGTGACCGAGTTAAAGGCATGATGAAAGACAAGTAGTGAAATTCACGATCTTTCCGAAGTTCATTTTTCTGACTACGTTGTTTGTCGTTGTGCTTAGTGGCGTCACACTTTACGCATTCAGTCATTTCCGCGTGAAGTACTACGAAGGCCACGCTTCTGCTCAACTAGCAACGGCGGTTGTGGGCAGCGGCGGTATGATTGAGGCCGCCGCTGCAGCAGGGCCGCTAGAAGCACGTAATGCACTGTCGTTGTTCTCAATGTTTCCTTTCGCGCTGTGTGTCGAGATGACGCTCCCTTCAGGCACGGTTCATCGTTGGCCGCCGATTAACTGCACNATTATTCGAGAAGAGAAATATCCGCTGAATTATCCTGGAGTGTTTTCTAACGGTGGTGATCTGCGTGTTTGGGTGTCGCACAAGTGGATCAAGGATCAAGTCTTTGGGGAAATAAAGATCGCACTGGTAGCGATGGGGGTTTTCCTGTTGATTTTTGTGCTGGGTAGTGCGTTGTTGTTTTATCGAGTGGTGGGAAGATCCGTGCGATTTCTGGTTGCCAGTGTGCGTGATGTTGCACAAGATCTGACGAACTTCGAGGAAATACGAAAATTGTCCCGTGACGAAATCGGTGAGTTGACCGATGCGCTCAACAGATTGTTTGAGCGGGTACGCGGATATCAGGCGGATCTACTGAAACTAGCTGAGACTGATTCGCTTACTGGCATTTATAACCGCCGCAAGTTTTTTGANGAAGCAGAGAAGANCTATGCCNAGCATGGGCCGCAGTTTTTCATGGTGGTGGCTGATCTGGATTTCTTTAAACAAACGAATGACACNTACGGCCATACGATAGGCGATCAGGCGCTTCAATTGGTAGCGCGTCTTTTTGGTGCTTCTATTCGCACTACGACGGGTGATCTTGTGGGGCGGCTCGGTGGTGAGGAATTTGGGATCGCGATCACCTGCGATGATCTNAAGACTGCCCGATCAACNATTGAGCGTGTGTGCACCAGCTTATCNGAGTCTCCGATAAAAACNCGAAGCGGCCCGATTTCGNTCACAGCGTCTTTTGGTCTGGCNGGTGGTGAGGANGTTGGTGCGGATTCAGTTGAAACCCTGTACAAGTTTGCTGACACCGCGTGCTACCAGGCTAAGGAGGCGGGGCGCAATCGAGTGTGTGTGTATGAGCCAACCTTGGTNGAGGGCGGTCAGGAATTCACCCGTGTCGCGCCATCCTGACCAGGATGGATGCCTCAGTTTGTCTATTAGCGTATGACTATTTCGGCTGATCGGAATTATCCACTGGGTATAGCCATGCTATTGGCGTCGGGATTTTTTCTCGGCACTTCGGGTCTGGCTCTTCGCAGCGTTGAGGCGGCCAGCGGTTGGCAGATTCTTTTCTTTCGTTCGGCGTCGTTTGTTCTCCTGGTGTTTCTTGTATTGTTGATTCGACGCAAGGGTCGAGTGACAGCGGATTTTCGACACCTGGGTTGGGATGATCTTCTGNTAGCGCTTTGCCTCGGGCTGGGGTTTGTGGCCTATGTCTTTGCGTTGCTGCACACAACAGTGGCCAACGCGTTATTNGTGTTCAGTTCCGCACCGTTTTTTGCGGCGTTGCTGGGTTGGATCGTGCTTCGAGAGCGAGTCAACTGGACAACGTGGATGACGATCGCTGTCTCTGTGTTGGGTCTGGCCATCATGGTAAAGGGCGGAGTTTCACGCGGGCATTACGTTGGAAATGTCATTGCGCTTTGGATTCCTATTTCCTACGCTATCTCCGTCATTTTGGTGCGACGTTCATCAGCTGTCGATATGTTACCTGCCTTGTGTCTNGCCGGTGTGGTAGCGACAGGATTGTCTGCCGTTTTTGCTGAAGACCTCCTGTTGACTATCCGTGACCTCGGTATTGCGATTTACCTTGGTGTGTTTCAACTTGGTGCGGGTTTTATTTTGCTGATCCTTGGAGCGCGCTATGTAGTAGCAGCTCAGGCCGGTATTCTCGCCCTCGTGGAACCGGTGTTCGCGTCTGTTTTGGTGTGGCTGGCGTTTAGTGAGACGCCGGCAGGTAGTACGCTATTAGGAGGAGGGATTATNTTCCTCGCTGTGATTCTGCATAGTATTGTTACGATCACTCGAACCCGTTCGGCATAACGGTTAGCAACGATGATTGGTGGCGGCAGCGATAGCTTCCGCTCGCAGGTCCACTCGCCTAATCTTTCCTGATATGGTTTTCGGTAACGACTCGCGAAACTCGATTTCTCGTGGGTATTTGTAGGGGGCCGTTTGTGACTTGACGTAATCTTGTAGCGTGCTCACCAGTGATTCGGATGGGCTGAAACCAGTTGCTAGGACAACATAAGCAGTCACTATTTCGCCCCGAAGCGAGTCCGGCTTNCCGATGACAGCGGATTCGGCTACGGCCTCATGTGCTTGCAGGGCGCTTTCGACTTCGAAGGGACTGATGCGGTAACTGGCTGAGGAAATGATGTCGTCTGAGCGTCCGACAAACCAGATGTAACCGTCGTTATCGCAGTAGGCAGTATCACCGGTGTAATACCAGCCATGGCGAAAACTCGAACGATCGAGGTCGTTGGGCCCATTGTAGTAGCCATGGAAAAGGCCGGGTGGGTGGGGTTCGGTCACTTTGATGGCAATGTGCCCGATGTCATTGTTTGAGAGTGGTAAACCCTCGTCATTTACGATGCTCACCGTGAACCCTGGTGCGGCTTTACCCATTGAACCGGGTCTTACCGGCATAAACGGAAAGTTGGCGACGACGTTAACGGTTTCGGTTTGACCATAGCCGTCATGAACAACGGTGCCGGTCGTCTCTTTCCACACTCGAATGACCTCTGGGTTGAGTGGCTCCCCAGCGCTGACCGAGTGGCGAATGCTGGACAGATCGTAGGTGGTCAGGTCGTGTTGCGTAAACAGACGGTACACGGTGGGNGGGGCGCAAAAGGTCGACACACGCAGCTTGGCGATCAATTTCAGGTGACACACCGCATCAAAACGGATATCACCATCGTAGAGAACGATCGCAGCCCCCGCCATCCAGGGCCCAAATAGCATGCCCCAGGCNGCCTTGGCCCAGCCGGTATCGGACAGCGTCCAGTGCACGTCGTTGTCATTGAGGTCGAGCCAGAANCGTCCTGTTATTTCGTGTGCTTTGGCATAGCTATGATCTCTTGGGACGAGTTTGGGATCGGCAGTGGTGCCTGAAGTGAAGTAGGCGAGCATCATCTCATCAGCCTGAGTCGGCTNGAGTTGATGAGGTGCTATCTCGGCGGGTTGACTTGCACACGCGCTTTCATAATGGATCCAACCGTTACGNGCATTCGTAACAATGATGAGGTGTTCCAGAGACGGGCAATCGGCACGTATCTCTTCTACTTTGTCGGCGTGGTCCGATGACACGACGACAAAACGCGCACGGGTTTTATTGATGCGATAACGGATATCTTTTGCTGTTAACAACGTAGTACCGGGCATTGCAACCACACCGACTTTCATACAGCCGATTAGTGTTTCGAACCAGGCGGGGATACGCTCCATGATGACGAGCGCGAAATCTCCTTTAGCGGCGTCAAGACTGTGCAGGACATTGGCAAATCGATTGGATGCACCGGCCAGGTCGGCATACGTGACAGGTCGTATGTCCTCGCCGGTTCGATCTACGGCGATGTAGGCGATTCGTCCGGGCGTTTCCTTGGCCCGGGCATCGATCACATCGAACCCAAAATTGAAGTCCGCAGGCAGGTCAAACCGGTAGTCGGAATGCGCAATGGTGTATGGGTCTGTCATGTTCGATTCATTATTGTTAGACGATGCGGTTGTTAAGATCAGTGTTGCCAGCCCATAACTTATCAAGGTTAGCGACAAGAATGTCTATCACATTGTCCTCGTATTTGCGTGTTTCACCAGCCGAATGGGGTGTGATCAAAAGATTATCGAGAGCCCAGAACGGAGAGTTCGCGGGCAGTGGTTCTTCCTTGAAATGGTCAATGCCTGCCCCGGCGATGACGCCGTTCGTCAGTGCGTCTTGCAAAGCTAATGGGTCAATACAGCCACCCCGCGCGACATTGATGAGATAAGCGGATGACTTCATCAGTGCAATNGTGTCTTTGTCGATCAGATCCGTNGTCGCTTCGGTCAGCGGGCAACAAAGGACAACAAAATCAGCGCGTGGCAGTAGTGTNGGTAACGCTTCTGGCGCATGGACTTCGTCACACGAGTCGTCGTGGGTTGCCGTATCTCTTTTGGTCCCGATAGTGTGCATACCGAATGCCTGTGCAAGGCGAGCGACGCGTTTCCCGATGGCACCGAGNCCGATCACCAGCATGGTGTGGCCAACCAGATCGTCTTCGCGTTGGTCGATGTCGGAAATCATTCCACGCCAGTGCCGTTGATGTTGGTGATCACGGGCGCTGGGCAAATGGCGAATCAGGGCTAGGGCGAGGCCGATTGCGTGATGGCTGACTGCATCGGCGTTGACTCCACTCGCGTTACAAAGAAAGACGCCGTGNTCACGTAACGCGTCAAGGCCGTATTGATCATAGCCGGCGCTGATCGACTGTACATAGCGAAGCCGTGGTGCCTCCTGAAGCAAGGTGTCGCGCCAGAAGCCGGAGACCACCAGCACATCAGTTTCGCTGATTCTCTCTCGAGTCGCCTCTATCGTGTCGGTTTGAAAATGGCGTATGCCAAGATCACGCGCTGCGAAACGGCTAGCCATTTGGTATGCGGAATGAGAAAAATGAATAGTCGTGTTATCACGACTTGGAAACTGTGACTGGGTCATCGAGAAAACCTATTGACGTTGGTCTTGAGGTTGGTTGAGGNATGCATCATAGCTAAGGGTTGTGGCTGACCATGTTAATCTAATTTATTAACTGTTCTATTTATTGTGAGATCAAATGATGTCAGATGAACTGCTTGAAGCGTTAGAGAAAATATTTGCTGNCGATAGCGAACTGTACCAGCAGCGGGGGTTTCAACGTCGTATCGGTTTTGGTAAGCGCCCGGCGTTGATCAATATCGATCTGGCAAACGCATGGACGCGACCGGGCAATCCATTCTCTTGTCTGAATATGGACGTCATTATTCCTGCCACGCAGCAGTTGCTCGTAGCAGCCCGCGCAGCAGGTATTCCCATTGTGTTTACGTCTACGGCGTATGACGCCCCGGGAGGACGTCACTCAGATATGGGGTTGTGGCACAAAAAGATTCCAACCGAGATTCTTCAGGCAGGCAGTGAACTGTGTGCGATTGATGATCGAGTAGCCCCTATGGCTGATGAGTTAGTGATTGAGAAAAAGCGAGCGAGTGGATTTCATGGGACGTACCTTGCAGGATTTCTAAGAGCGCATGGGGTGGATACGGTCATCATCACAGGCGTTACGATGGCCGGTTGTGTGCGGCACACGACAGAGGATGCGATTGCTGAGGGGTTTCGGCCAATTGTTGTTCGTGAGGCAGTCGGCGACCGAGTCCCCGGTGTGACGGAGTGGAACTTGTTTGACATCGACGCCAAATTTGGTGATGTCGAACCCTTGGACACAGTACTCAAATACCTTGAGGGTTGCGCAGCCGCTTAAGAACCCTGGTGCGGTCGCCGGTTGTCTGTACATGCCCACGTCTTGGGTGGTTAACACTCACCTGCTCTCGTGTAGAGAGATTTACTTGGCAGAGTGAGCCTGGCGCAGTGTGGCCGTGGCTGAGTGATCAAGGACAAGCTCCTTGGTAATTGCAACGCCGTAATCGCGTGCGGCTGATTGGCGTGAAATCAGTTCGTCTATGACATCGGTGAGCACACGCCCCGGGTCACGTTGGAATGGATCACCATAACCGCCACCAGCGGGCCCAACACAGACAAAGCGATCGCCGGTATTTAGAGTCGTGTGGGGTACTTTAGACGGCATTTCCTGCGTTTCACCATCAACCCGTGCCAGATTTAGGCTGGCGACACCACCGTCGTTGCCACCGCGAAAACCCCAAGGTGCGTAATGATGTCCTTCGCCTTCGACTGCGGCGGCACCGTTCGACAAGTATTCGAATTCCCGAACCGAACCGAATCCTCCGCGCCATTCACCGGCGCCGCAGACGTCCTCGCGCAACTCGTAGCGAGAAACTCTCAGAGGCAGGTGAGACTCAATGTCTTCAATGGGATTATTGCGTGTGTTGGCATACAGTGTATCGACCGCGTCCATGCCGTCCTTGCCATGTCTGCCGCCGTAACTGCCTTCAAAAATCTCCATATGAACCCAATGTGTGGAGTCTTGTAGGCCCGAAAACGCAATAACCCGCAAATTCCCAATGCCGGCCGACACCTGCTGCGGTGCGACCTCGGCGAGTGCCTTCATAACGGTGTCTGCCAGTTGGTTGCCGGGACAAAAGCGGGCGATGGTTGGGGCTGGAAACACCGGATTGGCCAGGCAGCCTTTGGGGGCGACAATGTGGATTGGCCGAACCAGGCCATCGTTGACGGGAATGTGTCCATGGGTGTCCGTGTCCAGCAATACTGAGCGTACGGTTAACCAGATCGCGATATCCACAGTTCCTTCGAGTGGCATGTTGATAGGGCGATCCGAAACTTGGGGGGTTGTTCCGGTAAGGTCCACGGTCATCTCGTCACCTTCAACATTAATGGTGACCACGAGTGGTAAGTTCCGACGAGCCGGATCGGGATCGTCGAGATAACCATCGATATAGGTGGTGGCGCTGTAGCGGCCGTCCGGCAGCGCTGCGATGGCCTGGCGCATCAGACGTTCGGCGTAATTCATCACTGCATCACAAGCTGCAGCGAATGTTGTTAGCCCGTAGCGATTGATCAATTCGCCAAGTTGTTCTGCGCCGAATCGTGCGGCGGCAATCTGTGCCTCCATGTCACCCACGACGAGATCAGAAACTCGAATGTTATCGCGCAACAGGTGCCAGACGGGTACGACTTTCTGACCTTGTTCGTAAACCTTAATGGCTTTGAACTGCAGTCCTTCAGCATAGGCATCTATGGCATCAACTATGCCGCAACTGCCGGGTGTCAAGGCGCCAATGTCCAGGTGATGTGCTGTTGTTGTGGCAAACGCGATTAAAGCATCTTCATGGAAGACCGGTACGATGAAACCGACATCGGGNCCATGGCTGGCGCCCGCGTACGCATCATTGTGCATGATGACATCACCGGGTTGAATGGTTTCGCCCCGTTCGGCGAGGATACGCAAAACCCCGCGGACATAACCGGGAATGGGGCCAGACTGCAGCGGGGTGGATTGTGCAGATTCTGCTAACCCACGTCCTTCACTGTCGACCAGCGCGGCGCCAAAATCCTCGGATTCGCGAATAATTGACGAATAGGACATGCGCATTAATTTGTAACCCATCTCGACAGCAATGTTTTCGAGAGCTCCCTGAATCACACTCGCGGTGACATGGTCGACCTTCATGTTGTCTTTCTTCATTATTAGACTCCAGTATCGATCAACAGGTTATTGCTAGGGTGCGTGACGGCAGATGCGCCCGGTGGAATGACAATGGTGGTGTCCTTCTGCAAGATGATCGCGGGACCATCGATTGACTGTTTGCTGGCGAGTGTCTCTCGTTGGTATAAGGCGGTGTCAAGTTGTTGCAGGGTGCCCTCGATNCGAAAAAAACAGGGGCGATGATCGAGCGGTNGACTGTCNGTTGATGCGGTAGCGGAGCGCAACTCGATTTTTGGCATTTCGCCACTGCCCGTGAGTCGAATATTGACGATTTCGATCGGACTGTCGTCGAAAATATGGCCGTATTCAGCCAAATGGATACTCTGGAA
Organism: Acidiferrobacteraceae bacterium; assembly: GCA_002714255.1. Lineage (GTDB taxonomy): Bacteria > Pseudomonadota > Gammaproteobacteria > Arenicellales > UBA868 > UBA11791. The sequence goes on along the minus strand of PAWW01000020.1, from coordinate 32,807 downwards.
TGTTTCAAAAACATGAGTAAGGCTGGCGGCATCCACACTACTGGCCGCAAACGGAACACGCAGTTCATAGCCCTGACCGACGTAACGCAGATCGCCGCTGCGGCGATAAGTAATTTCCGATTGTTGCAACCCATCGCGCTCAAACTGAATGGCTAGTTCGGCTTGCATGCGATCAAAGTCACGCGCTAACCGATGTGTGTCAACTTGGTCGCTGATCTGGAATTCAGTTCGTATGGCGTCGTACTTCAGATCGGTGGTGAGAAGGCCAACAGCAGACGTGATGCCAGGGTAGGGCGGGATGATGACCTCAGGAATGTCGAGGATACGAGCGACATCGACCCCATGAAGCGGTCCAGCGCCGCCAAAAGATACCAGTGAAAACTCGCGAGGGTCGTGTCCTTTCTGGATCGTTCGCGAACGAATGGCATTGGCCATGTTGGCGTTGATAATGGCCATAATGCCATCAGCGGCTTCTGGTCTGTCGAGGCCAAGTTCGCTGGCAAGACGATCGATCACTTTGTTCGCAGCTTGTAAATCGAGATTCATCTCCCCGCCGAGAAACTTGCCTTTGATCAGGCGGCCCAGCACCAGGTGGGCATCGGTGANCGTTGGGCGGTCACCGCCCTGGCCGTAAGCAGCGGGGCCGGGTGTTGCTCCAGCGCTTGCAGGCCCAACGCGGAACGCTCCACCATCATCGATATAAGCGATTGAACCGCCGCCAGCGCCTATCGTATGAATATCGATCATCGGAGCCATAACGGGNTAGCCACCAATCCAGGTATCTCGAGCTGTCGCTTCTGAATATGTATTCTTCACGATGAGGCCGATGTCGGCAGAAGTCCCGCCAACATCAAAGGTAATTAAATTGCTGCGCTCAACCAATTGCCCGCTTAGGCCGCCGCCCATCACGCCGGCCGCGGGCCCTGATAACAATGTGAGAACCGGTTTTTCTGCCACCATCTTGGCTGTCGCCACACCACCATTCGATCCCATCACGTGAAGTTCTGCNTGCTTGAAGCCTTGCTTTGCCAGGGTGGATTCGAGTTCGTGAATGTACGTTCGAACCTTCGGCCCGATGAATGCATTCATGGCGGCTGTCGTGAAACGCTCAAATTCACGGAACTGCGGCGATACACTTTGTGAGGTGGTTACGAAGCAATCGGGGTATTCGCTTTGGATGATTTCTCGAGCACGGTCTTCATGTGCAGGATTTAGATAGGAAAACAAGAAACACACGGCAATCGCNTCGACGCCATCGCTTCTTAATTGTTGCGCTGCTGCGCGAACAGCGGATTCATCAAGGGGGATAAGTACATCCCCGTTGGGAGGAACCAGTCGTTCAGTTACCGTCAGTCGCTGGGCACGACGAACCAAGGGTCGATTCTGCCAAGGTATATCCTGCATGATCGAATAATGCTGCGGCCGTTGGTGCCGGCCAATGTGCAGGATGTCTCGATAGCCCGCGGTGGTGATTAGACCGGTTTTGGCGCCCTCGTATTCAAGTACCGCGTTGGTCGCAATGGTTGTGCCGTGGAGAATGTGACGCACGTCAGCGGGGTTAATANCAAACTGATCGCATACCTCNCGCAGGCCATCGATGACTCCTTGCGAGGGGTCNTCTGGCGTAGTCGGAATCTTGTGAATCTTACTATCGCCAGATGCCGTGTTCGTTACTACCAGGTCGGTGAAGGTTCCACCGACATCAACGCCTATCAGGATCAATATCCGTTCTCCACATTTCCAGGGTCAAAGTTTGNCCTCAATAGCCATTGTCTTAGCGGGCCCAATTTCAAGCACCGGTCTGACCGCGGCCGAATTAAGATAACAGACAAGGAGTTGTTGATGGTGTTTTTTTTGCAGGCAACTGATTTGGCTTGCTGATTTGTGGTTTTTGTCATCACAGTTGAATGAGTTCACCTTGAACCTCTATGATTGCCAAGTGATTAGTGGGCAAAGCGTGACTTTCGAATAGAACCTCAAGGAGAACTGCGCCATGAGCGGAGAAACAATGACATTGGCCCGCTTCGTAGCGGCATTGGATTTCAACCGACTGCCNAGCGAAGTCGTGGAGCGCACGCGACTGCTAGTGATGGATCACGTTGGCATCGCGTTGCGTGCCCGTCATGCGGCAGATCTTAATCGGTCCGTGTCTGCGGCATTGACGGCCCTTGGTTTTACCGGAGGCCAATCGAGTGTCGTTGGCGATATAGTGGGGTACACCCCCCCTGGCGCTGCGTTTTACAATGGCAATCTCGCGCATTCTCTCGATTTTGATGACACGCATGCGCGCGGCTCGATTCACCCGAGCGCGCCGATTGTACCGGCCGCACTAGCGGCTGGTGAAATGACAGGCGCCTCCGGTTGTGATCTGATCACTGCGATTGTTGCGGGGTACGAAACTCAGATTCGCATCAGTNTGGCGCTGGGNCCAACGGCGCATTACCTTCAAGGTTTCCATCCGACGGCAACCTGTGGTGCGTTTGGTGCCGCGGCTGCGGCAGGGCGTTTATTTGGATTGAATGCCGAAGAACAGTCGCGTGCGTTTGGTTTGGTCGGCAGTCAGGCGGCCGGTTCGATGCAGTTTCTCGCGGATGGTGCCTGGAATAAGCCATTTCATACCGGCTATGCCGCGATGAACGGACTGATTGCTGCGACGATGGCGCGGGAAGGATTTTTTGGTACTGCACAAGCGCTTGAAGGACAGAAAGGTGGTTTTTTGAAAGCCTATGCACCGAATCCGGATCCAACCGCTGTCGTGGCGCGATTGGGTGAACGTTATGAGACCATGGAGATTGCGGTCAAGCCGTACCCCTCCTGTCGTTATGGTCATGCCGCTATCGACGCGCTGATCGCATTGCGGGCGGCTAACGATATTGATTTCCGGGATGTTGATTCCGTTGAGGTAGGGTTGCCTCGCACTGGTTGGAACTTGATTGGTGATCCCGAAACTACCAAGCAGAATCCGAAGAACTATGTCGATGGGCAATTTTCAATGTCGTTTGTCGCAGCTGTTGCATTGCGAGAAGGGCGGATGGGTTGGGACGATTATGCGAATCATCTCGGCAATGATGAGACACTGGCATTGTGTCGTCGCGTTCGGGCCAACGTAGATGATCGCTGTGAAGCAGTTTTTCCGAATAACATGAGTGGTGTTGCGCGCGTGGCCCTTGCCGGTNGCAGTAGTTTTGAGGAGATGGTGGTCACGCCAAAAGGTGAGCCAGATAATTTTCTTAGCACTGACGAAATGCTGGGTAAGTTCAATACGCTCGTTGCGCCTTATCTTGCTGAATCACAGCGAACGTTACTTTCTGACACGTTGTTGACTCTCAATGGAAAAACCGACACCAAGGGGCTACTGGGTNTGACACGGCCACTGAGTGGGGATGGTTTCAAGGTTGCTCAAGTCGCAGGATGAAAATCTAATGACTGTTGTTTCAAAAGAAATTGGGCCTAATCGTTATCGTGAATCGTTCGGCCGTTACTTCGATGATTTTATGGTTGGCGATGTTTATGAGCATCGGCCTGGTCGGACCATAAGCGAGGTTGACAATACCTGGTTTACGTTACTGACAATGAACACCCATCCAGTGCATTTTGACCAAAATTACGCAGCGGACAGCGAGTTTGGACGAATCCTAGTGAACTCTTGTTTGACATTGTCAGTTGTCGTGGGAATGAGTGTCAGCGATCTCAGTCAGAAAGCGATAGCCAACCTTGGCTGGGACCATATCAAGTTGACAGCCCCTGTTTTCCCCGGTGACACCTTGTATGCTGAATCTGAAGTGTTGGCCAAGCGCGAGTCGAATAGTCGACCAGGCCAGGGTATTGTGACGGCTAAAACAATTGGGAAAAAAGCCGATGGTACAGTCGTGATGACGTGTGAACGCTCGTTTCTCGTGCCAAAAATGGGGCAGGAGATGGATGCGTGAGAATAATAGATGGGTTTACAGGTGGGTCCCATGACTAACAGGACCAGTGGGTCAAATGAGGAAGAGACACTGATCCTCGATACCATTGATCGTTTCCTTGAGAGGGACGTTCGACCGTATGCGCATGAACTGGAGTCGGAGGACCGCTACCCCGAAGACATCGTATCCAAAATGTGTGAACTTGGTCTTTTCGGCGCGACGATTTCTCAGGAGTATGGTGGTCTGGGTCTGTCGGCCAGCACTTATGCCCAAATTGTGGAGCGGGTGTCTGCTGTTTGGATGTCTATTAGTGGCATCTTTAACTCGCACTTAATTATGGCAGCAGCAGTCGAGCGCTTNGGTACNGACGAGCAAAAGCGGATGTACTTGCCTCGGTTCGCGGCAGGGGAAGTTCGGGGGGGCATCGCCCTGACGGAACCGGATTGCGGCACCGATCTCCAGGCTATTCGAACGCGCGCCCAGCGCGATGGCGATGATTACGTTATCAATGGCACCAAGAGTTGGATCAGTAACAGCGTTGAAGGCGGTATCCTTGCGGTGCTGGTTAAGACAGACTCCACTGCNGAGCCTCGTCACCGGGGAATGAGTCTATTGCTGGTCGAGCGTGATCCGGGGTTTCAGGTAGCTCGACGTCTCAAAAAGCTGGGTTACAAGGGAATCGATACTGGAGAACTAATTTTCGAGGATTGTCGTGTGCCAGCGGATCGCCTAATCGGCGGTACGGAGGGACGTGGATTGCAGCAAATTCTTGGGGGTCTCGAGTTGGGTCGCATTAATGTGGCTGCCAGGGGCGTGGGTATCGCGCGTGCCTGCCTGGAGGAATCTATCGCCTATGCCCAGGTTCGTAAAACATTTGGCAAAGCCATTGGCGAACATCAGGCGATTCAGATCAAGCTGGCCGATATGGCGACGCGGGTTGAGGCAGCGCGGTTGCTAACCGCATCTGCTGCAGAAGCGTACGACACTGGTGAGCGCTGCGATATGGAGGCGGGAATGGCTAAGTTGTTTGCTTCGGAAGCGGCGATCAGTAACTCGATGGATGCCATGCGAATNCATGGTGCTTACGGTTATTCCAAGGAATTCAATATTGAACGTTATTATCGCGATGCACCGTTACTCGCTATTGGCGAGGGAACCAATGAATTGCAACGCATTATCATTGCGAAGCAATTGATCGAGCGGCATCGGGTATAGCGCCTGTCTGGTCTGGATCACGTAAGAACATGTTGCCGCTTGAGTCGCTTCGTGTCATCGCTGTCGAGCAATATGGTGCGGGTCCTTTTGGCACGTTGTTTATGGCTGATCTGGGCGCCGAGGTTATCAAGATTGAAAACCCCCATGATGGGGGTGATATGGCGCGGTCGGTGGGGCCAGATTATCTCGACAATGGAGAGAGTCTTTTTTTTCATGCCTTCAACCGCAACAAGAAGAGTGTGACACTCGATTTATCTAAGGACACAGCGCAAGAAATACTGCATGATCTCGTTGCCCGCTCTGATGTACTGTGCTCTAACCTGCGTGGTGATGTGCCTGGAAAGTTAGGACTTACCTACGAGCACTTAAAAGAACACAACCCGGCGATTGTCTGCGCACACTTGAGCGCGTATGGCCGTACCGGAGCGCGTGCTGACTGGCCTGGTTACGACTACTTGATGCAGGCCGAGGTCGGGTATTTGTCATTGACCGGGGAACCCGGCGGGCCACCTGGACGCTTTGGGCTTTCCGTGGTTGATTTCATGACCGGACTGGCGTTGGCTTATGCGGTGCTTGCCGGAGTAACAGCAGCCAGGGCAAGCGGAATAGGACAGGAGTTGGACGTCAGTTTGTTCGATGTGGCTTTGAGTAATACCAATTATTTGGCGGCATGGTATCTCAATACAGGTCGGCAACAGACGCGATTGCCGCGCTCAGCCCATCCATCTCTCGTGCCTTGTCAGTTATATAAAACAAAAGATGACTGGATTTTTCTGATGTGCAACAAGGAAAAGTTCTGGCCGCTATTGTGCGATGTGCTGGGTAAAACAGAGTGGAAACGCGATTCGCGTTTTTCCACCTTCAAAGAGCGGCTGGTTCACCGCGACCTGATTACTGATTTGCTGGATGAAGCGCTGTCGGTTGGAACAAGCGCTGAATGGCTGGATCGATTTGCCGGCACCGTGCCTGCGGCACCGGTGAACAGTATTGATCAGGCGTTGGAAAATCCGTTTGTTACGGAGACTGGACGCCTTCAGACCCTGGAGCACCCGCAGCATGGAGCGTATCGGCTGATCGCAAATCCAATTCGCACCGCTGGGGCGGAGACTCCAGCGGTGCCTGCCCCAGTCCTCGGTGAGCATACCGATGCCATACTGGCTGAGTTGGGATACAGTCCCGAGAGGATTGTGGCGTTGCGGGCGGCGGGGATCGTGTGAGTGGTGTTGAATTGACAACTGAATTAGACGTAATCGAAATAATGGCACGCAATTAGAGGCAAGGAGGTAGCCCGGATGACTAAGCAGTTACCCATTGGGATTCAGACCAACGGGATAAAGCACACCCATGCGGATCCGATGCCATCAATCGACACTCGTTTTGCGATGGTTCGAGAAGCCGGCGTGTTTGACTATGTGGACAAAACGCCAGACTCAAACGAGATTGCCGAATTCGAAAAGGCCAGTGAGAAATATGGCCTTCCTGTGCGTTGCGGGGGTTGGTTTTACGTATTCGGTCGCGACGAATTGTTACTCAAGAAGAATCTCGAAACAGCAAAGCGACTCGGATCACGCGACCACAACACTCAGATCATGGCGTACAAAGAAGATGGACAACTGGTCAGTGACCAGGAGGTCATCGAATTTTACGAATTGGCGCTTGAACACGGTGAACGACTGGGGGTACGACCCTGNCTCGAAGTTCATTGCAATATGTGGTCGGAAGATTTTCGTCGGGTTGAGACTGTGGGTAAGCTGGCCGAAGCTCGGGGATTAACTTATTGTCTAACGCTGGATCATAGCCATGTTATTTTCAAAATCGAGAANCCCGAGGAGCAGGAGATTTTTNATATTCGCGGAGATGTGGANTCAGGCAAGTTAATCCTTGATCCGTTTACTGATGGCAGTGCCTGCAAGGGTTGGATTGATGCCGGATGGGTGGGGCATTGCCATGCGCGGTCGACGGTACCGAACAATCCGAAAAACCTCGATGCTGTTGATGAACAAGGTCGACATGGACGCGGCATACAGTATCCATTCGCACCGCCCGCACCAGGTGTTTATCACTCGCCCTGGGATCCCGTTCAATTGGAATCGTGGAAAGAAGTAGTACGTCAGTTGATGACGTACCACGCCCATCATGATGACAGCGCGTTGGGACAGATTAGTACTGAATTTATTCCAAATCTGGATTACGGTGAGGGTTGTCGTTATTCGTTGTTCGAGCAGGGGGTTGCCTGTGCGAGTTGGATGCGTGAAACCTGGAACGGCATCATCTCGAGTCAGCCGTCCGAGGGGCACGATGCGAAATGATCGAATGTTTGATCTTTTCAGTCTCGCCAGATGGTGGAGTTCGCGAGTTGTGTTGCCAGGGCTTTGCCAGCGGCCTCCAGTAACTGCACACCTTTCTCCGCAGTGGCCGCCGCGGGTACACCGATCACACCGCTGTCGCTCCAGTCTTTGATGGGACGCCAGCGATAGACGCCGTTTTCTGCGCCAAGGCCATCGGTTGGCGGTTCGAATGTACCGATGACTTGTTGATCAACCAGATCGGGGCGCAGTGCAAGCAGCATGGAGGTTTCCGCTTCACCGGCATGGCGAACCGTCTGCTGAGCTTCTAGAATGTTGTTGAATTCCTTTTCCGCAACGTGCCAATAGGTCGCGCAGGCAACGGTGGCGTTGAGTTCAAGCGTGAGTTCGGCGCTGATGACAGTGAGTGCTGCGATATTTCCTCCGTGGCCGTTGATCAGCGCGATCCGCATGAAGCCATGCTGTTGAATCGACCGGCAGATACAGCGAATGACCGATCGGAACGTGTCAAAATCAAGCGTCAACGTACCGCCGAAGGACATGTGATGCTCCGCGAGTCCGCTCCATATGGTCGGGGTAACCGTCACTGGTACGGAATCGGCCATGTACTCGGCGGCACGTCGGCACACCTCACCGGCGAGTAAGGCGTCAACTTGAACTGGTAAATGCGGACCATGTTGTTCGATCGAGCCAATCGGCACCACTACGATGGCATTTTCAGTCGCCAGTTGGCGAAGTTCCGATGCTTTGAGGTTGCACCAGGCGGTTTCTTTTTGCATCAGTCGGCTCCGGTGTTAGCGTTTAAGCAGGCCACTCGCTGGCCAGGTGAAACAAGCAATCGCCGCGTTGACTTTGAGTCGGGATTCGTTTGCAAACGACAACACCCTCACCGGTAAAGTATGCGAGCACCGGCTCTCGAGCGGGGCTCNCGGGAAAGTGAATGGCGGCTGCTACATCACCGGAGCTGACTTCATCCCCAAGTGTCACTAGGGGTTCATAAAGGCCCTCTTCTGGCGCATACACATAATGCTCTTGGCCTTTGATCTCAAGGTAACGGGGGGGTGTTGGTGCATCAATATAGTCAGGCAGGTGTTCTATGAGGTTGAATGCATGTAATGCGCGTCGTAGTCCGTGTTCGCAGATGCGCAGCGTTTCTGGCGTCACCGTTCCGGCACCGCCAAATTCAGAGCACAACAGTAGCGCACCTTGGCGGCGGGCCGCTTCGGCTGAGTGATCCTTCCCTTCTTCACGCATGACATGATTAAACGGCGCACCGTAGGCGTTCGCCAGTGTTTTTTCTACTGGATTGATGCTGCCATTCGGCTGCAGGAGCACCTGAGTCGCGGGAAGATAATACAGAGAGGACCCGCCGGAATGGAGGTCAATGAGTAAGTCAAAATGTGGCAGTAATTCTTCTTCGATCATATGCGCAATCATGGCGGTGGGTGTTCCTTCTGGATCACCGGGGAAGCTTCGATTCAGGTTTCCTTCGTCAATGGGTGACGTGCGGCGACCGGCTTTAGCGGCGGGGAAGTTGGACATCGGCAACAAGAGAAGATGACCATGAATCTCATCGTGCTGCAGTTCGCGGGCCAGTCGAGAAACGGCAATCTGACCTTCGTACTCGTCCCCGTGATTGCCTGCCATAATCAATACGCGCGGCCCGTCGCCATGGCGTATGGATACGGCTGGCATAGGCAGCCAGCCGTAGGCCGAGCGATGGACTGAATGGGGTATGCGCAGACAACCTATTTGCTTTCCTTGTGCGGTCAGGTCAATGTCCGGCGTGATCTTTGAGCGGGCAAACTGCATGTCGCAATAGTAGCGGATGGAAAGTTTTTGGCACAGTGCCTGGTCGTTGGATGTTGTCTATGGTCTCTCGGTGAGTGTGCCAGACTTCGCCAGATTGATGGTAGTGTCAGCTTTTATTGTCGGTGTGGGTTTAAAGTTCACCTGCGCTCGAAAAAAACAACAGCCTGGAGATTAACGATGAATAGCAGTGATCTTTGTTTTACCTCTGCGGTGGATCTTGCCCGGGAATATCGGGCCGGTACTTTGTCGCCCGTCGAAGTGGTTGACTCGATTCTGGAGCGTATCGACGTGTTGAATACTGTGCTGAACGCATTTCTGACGATTACCCCCGATCAGGCACGGGATGAGGCAAGAGCGGCGGAATTGAGATTTCGCCAGAAGAAATCAATCGGGCCACTCGACGGTATTCCCTATTCCCTCAAAGACCTCGAACACACCGCCGGAATCAGAACAACTTTTGGTTCGAAGTGGTTTGCCGATCACGTCCCAGTAGTCGACGGTTATTTGCCGAGTCGGCTGAAGAAAACGGGGGCGGTGTTACTCGGTAAGACCAACACGTCTAACTTTGGTTACAAGGACATGTGTGACAATTTCCTTGGATCGCCGTGCAGTAACCCTTGGTCACTTGATCGAACCTCCGGCGCTTCTTCAGGTGGTGCCGGTGCGGCAGTGGCTGCAGGCTTTGGGCCGCTGGCCCATGGGTCAGACGGCGCTGGGTCTATACGCATTCCAGCCGCATTGTGTGGTATTTTCGGACTGAAGCCGAATTTTGGCCGCGTGCCCTCTGGACCGACAGATGATGTATTTGCCACGCGCTCACATAGTGGGCCGATGACGCGAACGGTTCGGGATGCAGCCATGTTTCTGGAAGCAATGGCAGGTCACGACCCACGCGACATTTTTTCGCTTGGTGAACCGGTGACGGGTTGGTTAGCAGCGTGTGAGGGTGACTTAACCGGGCTTCGTATCGCCTGGAGCAGTGATCTGGGCTACGCGGCCGTCGAGCCTGAGATACGAGCCATCACCACTCGGGCCGCAAAAGTCTTTTCCGACTTTGGTTGTGACATGGAGGAATGTGATCCTCCTTGGACAGATCCGCGTGATTTTCATAAGGTGATTTACGAGGTTGCGGTCGCGGCCCGTCAGCGAGACCGAGTGGCGGAGCACCCGGAGTGGATCGAGGACACACTCATGCAGATGGTAGAGAATGCGACCCAGGTGACCGCCATAGAACATGCTAGCGCGTTGCTGGCGAGATCACAGCTGCTAGGAGAAGCCCAGCGCTTTTTCTCTGACTTTGATCTTCTGCTCACCCCCCAGATGCCGGTCGCGGCCTGGTCGAAAGTGCCGGGTCCGCGCGAAGGACCTCAGGAGATTGATGGTCGTCCGACTCCAACCATGTTTGACCGGTTACCGTTCACCTACCCGTTCAACCTGACCGGTCAGCCTGCGGCCAGCGTGCCTTGTGGATTCACATCCGATGGTTTGCCAGTGGGGTTACAGATCGTTGGTCGCTGGCGTGATGAGGCAACGGTTCTGCGCGCTGCGGCGTGTTTCGAAGCAGCGCAGCCCTGGGCGGCGCTTCGTCCGAGTATCGGTTAGACAGACATGAATGAAATACCGGAAAAACAATGATGAACGGGCAAGCTAGTAGCCAGGTGGGTGAGCCCGGCAAACCAACGTGAGTCGGCGAGGGCAAAGAACGCGGGCACGAGCGGCGCGAGTGACGGCGCGTCAGGGCGGCGGTGCATTGCAACAGGCACCGTGGTCGGTGCTTGAGAATAACTCGCCACCACTTGAGCTGCTGTCGGTTGATCAATTGGAGGCTATTCACGAAGCCTCACTCTCTTTACTGGAAGAGCAGGGGCTCGAAGTGATGGGTGCCCGCGCGCGTGGTCTTTTCAAGGCTGCTGGCGCGCAGGTCAATAACGATGTCGTATGTCTTGATCGAGCATTGGTTTTGGAATTAATTGCGAAGGCACCGTCGTCTTTTACGATCACCCCACGCAACCCAGAAAAAGCGATTCACCTTGGTGGCAATCGAATTTATTTCGGTATGGTTTCTGGGCCGCCCAACGTACACGATTGTATTAATGGGCGTCGCGCGGGTAATTTTGACGATTATCAGAAACTGATCAAGTTGGGNCACAGTTTGAACGCCATTAGTTTGTTTGGTAACCAAACGGTGGCTCCGACCGATCTTCCGGTCAATACCCGTCACCTCGACTGNTACCGNTCCAATCTGACACTAACAGACAANGTGTTCTCTGCTGTTCCGATTGGCGCGATTCGAGTCAGAGATGCGGTCCAGATGTGTGCATTGGCTCACGGATTGACTATGGAGGAGGTCAGCGTTCGACCGGTGTTGGTGGGCAACATCAATATCAATTCACCGCGTCGGCTTGATGGGGCGATGGCGGAAGGGGCCATCGAGTTGGCGACGTTGGGACAGCCAGTGATCGTGACACCGTTTACGTTGATGGGCGCCATGGCGCCCGTGACGTTGGCGGCAGCCTTGGTGCAACAGAATGCAGAAGCATTGTTCGGTATTTGTCTCGTTCAACTAGCATGTAACGGTGCACCAGTGGTATACGGTGGCTTTACTTCGAATGTTGATATGCGTTCAGGCGCTCCCGCCTTTGGTACGCCCGAGAATGCGAAGGCGAATCTGGCGGGAGGACAATTGGCCCGGCGTTACGGCCTACCCTATCGCACCAGCGGTTGCAACGCATCTAATGTGGTAGATGCGCAGGCNGTTTACGAGACACAGATGTCGTTGTGGAGTGCTGTTCTGGGTCATGGCAACCTTGTTTACCATGCGGCAGGTTGGCTTGAGGGGGGATTGGTTGCGTCATTCGAAAAGGTGGTTATCGACGCCGAAGTGCTGGGCGCAATGGCTGCCGTTTTTGCACCAATAGAGGTAAACGAAGAGGAACTCGGGTTGTCTGCAATTGCTAGCGTCGAACCGGGAGGGCACTTTTTTGGTGCTGAACACACGATGACACGATACGAAAATGCGTTTTATCAACCATTGCTGAGTGATTGGCAGAATCATGAAAATTGGGTACTCGCAGGCGGACTAGACACGACTCAGCGNGCGACACAACTTTGGCAATCAGTGCTTGCAAATTACCAGTTGCCGATGTTGGATCCGGCCTGCGGTGAGGCGCTCGATGACTATGTGGCGAAGCGAAAAATCGAGATCGGCAATAATGATCTTGACTAGTAAAAAGAATATTAATCAACCGGGATAGTGAGCGTGACATGAAGACTCAGGCACAAGTCGTGGTCATCGGCGGTGGTGTGGTGGGCTGCTCAGTGTTGTACCACTTGACCAAGCTAGGTTGGTCTGACGTGGTATTGCTTGAGAGAAAAGAACTTACCTCGGGATCAACCTGGCATGCGGCGGGTGGAATGCACACCATTAACGGTGACCCGAGCGTCGCTAAATTGCAGCAGTACACCATAGAGCTCTACCGCGATATAGAGGAAATTTCAGAGCAGTCAATTGGGCTGCACATGACTGGCGGTATTATGCTGGCGGCGACGCCGGCTCGCTTCGATTGGCTAAAGAGCATTCATGCGAAAGGTCGGTACTTGGGCATGGAGACAGAAATNATCAGTGCTCGCGAAGCAGCTGAGATAATGCCGTTGATTGATGCTAGTCAATTTGAAGGCGCCATGTTCGACCCGATTGAGGGTCATCTTGATCCGAGCGGTACCACTCACGCGTATGCCAAGGCGGCACGAAAGAATGGAGCCACCATCNATACGCAGACTCGAGTGACNGATCTTCATCAACAGGTCGATGGCAGTTGGCGTGTGATGACTGAGGGGGGGGCCGAGATCGTCGCTGAACACGTGGTCAATGCGGGCGGTCTTTGGGCGCGTGAGGTGGGTCGCATGGTCGGTTTGGAATTGCCTGTTCTGGCCATGGAGCACATGTATCTAATCACTGAGGACATGCCGGAAGTCACGGCGTTTAATGAGGCCTCCGGTAAGGAGATGATGCACGCGGTTGATTTTGACGGCGAGATATATCTGCGCCAGGAACGAAAGGGCATGCTCATGGGCACCTATGAGAAAGCCTGTGTCCCCTGGTCACCGACCCAGACGCCATGGGATTTCGGTCAGGATCTGTTACCAGCGGATCTTGATCGTATCGCACCGTCGCTCGAGGTAGGTTTCCAGCATTTCCCGGCATTTCAGCAGGCGGGTATTAAGCAGATTATCAATGGCCCATTTACGTTTGCGCCCGATGGCAATCCCCTGGTGGGTCCGATCAAGGGGTTGCCTGGGTTTTGGTGTGCCTGTGCTGTGATGGCGGGCTTCAGTCAGGGCGGTGGCGTGGGGTTGGCACTGGCTAATTGGATGGTCGAGGGCGATCCCGAATTTGATATCTGGGCAATGGACGTAGCCCGATTTGGGGACTGGACCACATTGTCGTATACGAATGCAAAGGTGAAGGAAAACTACTCTCGCCGTTTTTCTATCCGCTTTCCCAATGAAGAACTGCCTGCGGGTCGGCCTTTGCGCACCACACCGGTCTACGATCAACTGCTGGCGGCTGGTGCTCAAATGGGTGAGGCCTACGGGCTTGAGCAGCCGTTATGGTTCGCGCCTGACGGGGTGAAGGATGAATTTTCCTGGCGCCGTTCAACTGATTTCGAACATGTTGCGGCCGAAGTAAGAGCGGTACGGGAGGGCGTCGGCTTGATGGAGATATCGGGCTTTGCCAAGTATTCCGTGTCGGGCGTAGGTGCCCCAGCATGGTTGGATGAGTTGCTGGCTTGTCGCCTGCCCGAAGAAGACCGAATGACTCTGGCTCCTATGCTGAATGCGAAGGGAAAACTGATCGGCGATTTCAGCCTAGCCAATCTGGGGGACAACGAATATTTTGTTGCTGGCGCTGGTGTCGCCGAGGCTTATCACATGCGTTGGTTTCTGCAGAACCTCCCTGACGATGGCTCGGTGGAGGTAATGCCGCATGGCGCTGGCATCGTTGGCCTTTCGATTGCGGGCCCCAAGTCTCGTCAGGTCTTGGCTTCGGTGACGTCCGAAGACGTTTCGGCTAACGCATTCACCTTTATGGATATTCGGGAAATGGATGTTGGCATGGCGCCGTGTCTGGTGGGCCGTGTCAGTTATACCGGAGATCTGGGGTATGAGATCTGGATGGAGCCGGAGTATCAACGGCATGTGCTAGGGGTGTTGCTGGCAGCAGGCGCAGAGCATGGCCTACGGCTTTTTGGGTCACGGGCGCTCAATGCCCTGCGACTGGAAAAGAATTTTGGCTCATGGGCGCGGGAATACCGGCCGATCTATGGACCTTATGAGGCCGGTATGGGTCGCTTTGTCGCTCTGAAAAAACAAGCCGATTTTATCGGCAAGTCAGCGGCAATGGCAGAAAAGGAACAGGGCGGTACTATGCGGTTACGCACTTTTGTCGTGGATGTAAAAGATGCAGACGTGATAGGCGACGAAGCGATCTGGTTAAACGGTGAGGTGAGAGGTTGGGTGACCTCTGGCGGTTATGCGCACGGCTCGTCTGTATCGGTTGCTATGGGTTATGTGCCGTGGGGTTGCGCGAACGAAGATGATGGTTGGGAAATTGAGATTCTGGGCGAACGTCGGAGTGCAAAATTACAGGTAGAGCCCTTGTTTGATCCAAAGGCAGAGCGAATGCGTGGTTAGCCGAGGTGCTGGAAGCCCCATATGACGCGATTTAGCGTAGGTGCCGTGCCCAGTGAGAGAGATTTAAAGTGATGAATGAAGGCGACCAGATGCCTGAAGCGGTCACTCAATCCGTGGCGCGCGCGGACAATCCTGCCGCCTGGTTTGCCCAAGATTTTGATGGTAATGACGATTGGATTTACCGTTTTACCCACGCGGATGTGAATGAACTAACGCGCGCGGCTGCCCACAGCGCAAGAGTGCCGCTACCCGAATTGCTGGTAGGGGACTTTCCACTGGACGGGTTGGCCGTTACGCTTGTCGAGCTACGGCGAGAGATTCTCCAAGGGCGAGGATTTGTGTTGCTGCGTGGACTGCCTGTCGGTGACTGGTCGCCGGCTCTGACGGCGAGGATCTACTACGGACTGGGTTGTCATATGGGTCAGGCCGTCTCGCAAAATGCGTCGGGCCATCTTCTGGGTCATGTCAAGGATCTTGGCAAAGATCCTTTCGATCCCGTGACTCGGGTTTATCAAACCAACTACCGGCAGCCNTTTCACACGGACTCCACTGATATTGTCGGTTTATTGTGTATAAAAACGGCTCGCCGGGGCGGGGCAAGTGCTATCGCTTCGTCTACAAGCGCGTTTAACGTGTTGGCCGAGCAACGACCCGATCTCCTGGAAGTTTTGTGCCAGCCTTTCTATGTGGATCGAAAAGACGAGATACCTCTAGGTAAAGAGCCGACGTATCAATTAGCCGTGTTTCATCGACACGCGGGTTATGTCACGTGTATTTATGCCCGAGATTTTATCGAAGCAGCGCAGCGTTTTGACGATGTACCGCGGTTGCTANTCGAACAGATTGAGGCNATGGATNTGCTCGACAGGTTGGTTGCGAGTGACCGCTTGCGGTTCGACATGGTGTTTGAACCTGGGGATATTCAGTTGTTGCACAATCATCAAATNCTGCACTCGCGAACGACTTACGAAGATTGGCCCGAGGTAGAACATCGGCGTCACCTGCTCCGCTTATGGCTTTCTACTGCAGATGGTCGACCTTTGCCGATGGCATTTGAAGAGCGCTACGGAACGATTACACCTGGCATGATTCGGGGTGGTATTCGCGTTTCGGGTNCTGTGTTGAATGCGCCCATAGAGCCGTAAACGAGTTGATTGAGTCACCGCTATGAACCACTACGACAGAAACAATGTCTAGAGCGTGAGTGCATGAAGCCAACTGAAAAGCAGTCGCGTCAGCACGGGGCAATGGAATTCTCAAATTCACCCGTTAACCTGGATGTTGTTCGTCGTTATCGATGTGATCGATTACGTCAGGAAATGTTAGGTCANGACGTAGCCGGGTTACTTCTGTTCGANCAGATGAACACGCGCTACGCTACTGATGCGACTAACATGCAGGTGTGGTGCTCGCATTATGAAACGCGNTGTGTGTTTGTTGCACTCGATGGGCCGGTTGTTTTGTTTGACTACGCTAACCATCCGTATCTGGCACAAGATTTGCCGACCGTTGATGAGTATCGAAAATTGCCGGCGTTTTACTATTTTGCGCGTGGCGATCGTGGGCCGGAGTTCGTTCTGCGTTTTGCCGCTGAGATTGATGATCTGATGCGCCGCCATGGTGGCGGTAATCGGCGATTGGCCATCGATGTATTGTCATTTCCCGCGACCGACGCGCTACGGGCCAAGGGGCTTAAGCTTGTGGAGGGGCAGCAAGTGACCGAGCGCGCCCGGGCGATTAAGTCGAGTGAAGAAGTAGCGTTGATGCGGGCGTCCGTGGCGGTGTGCCAGGCGGGGATGGATAGCATGCGCGAAGNGCTGGAGCCGGGCATTACAGAAAATGCGCTGTGGGCGAGATTGCATGAAACCAATATTCGACTTGGTGGGGAATGGATCGAGACGCGCTTGCTTGCATCGGGTCCCAGGACCAATCCGTGGTTTCGGGAATGCTCGATGCGGCAGATAGAACAGAATGACGTGGTCAGTTTCGATACGGACCTGGTTGGCCCTTATGGCTATTGCTCAGATATCTCACGNGCATGGGTATGCGGTGATCGACCGAACGATGAACAACGGCGACTGTATGCAATCGCTTATGAACAGATTGAACACAATATCTCCGTCCTGCGAGCGGGGATGAGTTTCCGTGACCTGGCGCAGGCCTGTTGGCCTATCCCGGATGCATTTCTCCCACATCGATACAGTTGTGCCATCCACGGTGTTGGCTTGGCTGATGAATACCCCAGTATTAAGCACTGGTGTGATTTCGAGGGCGGGGGCTATGATGGGGTGATTGAGGCGGGAATGACGCTTTGTGTAGAGTCGTTTATCGGCAGCGAAGGGGGGCGTGAAGGCATCAAACTGGAAGAGCAAGTGTTGGTTACAGAAGATCGCGTTGAGCGCCTGTCGACTTACCCCTATGAAATTGATTGGCTATAGAGGCGAGTTATGCGTCGTCAACTGATGATGTGATTGGTGGGCTTGATTAACACCTAATATCGAGCCGATGAACAGTAATCATGACAGGCCTGGTGTGGCCAGGACGAGCGGGGNGTATCGCTACCGCTTTACTGTGTTCACACCCACATTTAACCGGGCTGATACCTTGTCTCGAGTGTATGACTCGCTCTCGGTGCAGACCTTTGATGATTTCGAATGGCTCATCATCGACGATGGCTCCACGGACGGGACGAGAAAATTGGTAACGTCTTGGCAAGACAACTCGACCTTTCCTATTCGCTACTTGCACCAGCCGAACTCGGGAAAACATTTGGCCCATAACTGGGCGGTGGAAGAGGCNTTAGGCGAGTTATTTCTGGTGCTGGACTCTGACGATGCTTGTGTTCCCGATGCGTTGGAGCGTTTTGTGTTCCACTGGGAGTCAATTCCCCCAGACCAGCGAGAACGGTTTTCCGCAGTGACGGCGCTGTGCATGAACCCTGACGGGCAGTTGGTGGGTGATCGCTTTCCCAATGATGTGCTCGACTCAGATGCGTTGGAATTAATCTATCGCTATCGTGTGCGAGGTGAAAAATGGGGATTTCATCGAACCGATNTTCTGCGGCAATTCCCGTTTCCACTGCGCCCGCGTTTATACATNCCTGAAGGTGTGGTGTGGAACGCGATTGCCCGTGAGTACCAAACTCGTTATGTCAACGAAATGCTCAGGGTCTATTTTGTNGGTGCTACGGGNCGCGATGANCAGTTGATCCGTCGCATCCCCTCAGGTGAGCGGGCNGCGGGTCACGCACTGCAGCACGAAAGTGCGCTCAATCAAGAGATTAACTGGTTCGGCGCGATTCCTGGCGCGTTTTTTCGCTCCGCTGTTCATTACACACGCTTTTCATTTCTCGGCCACCAAGGTGTGGCAGCNCAGGCGAGTCGTCTGACCAACCCCTTGGCGCGCCTGTTGTGGGTGTTGATGTTGCCGNTGGGGTGGGTTTCATATCGTATTGACCTTCGAAGGATGGCGCATATCCGTGCATCTGGCCCGCCGTCGTATAAGCACGGCAAGGAATAAAGCACCATACTTAAAGCTTGCGCCCCGCAACCCATCAAAANGCGAGCAGTGCTGGAGATTGACAGGTGACAGAATCCATTACTATCGATTGCCTACAGTACGCGGCGTGGTCTGAAAAAATATTNCGACAGATGCGGCAGGGNGGTGTTGACGCGGTGCACGTCACCATTGCCTACCATGAGACCTTTCGAGAAACGGTTGCCAATATTGAAGAGTGGAATCGNTACTTTTCTGCATATCCAGAGTTGATTGTTCATGCCTGTTCCGCGGCCGATGTTCGGGCGGCTCGTGAGCAAGGGCGCACGGCCATTATTTTCGGTTTTCAGAATTGTTCGCCAATTGAAGATGACCTTGGCCTGGTCCAGGTGTGGCATCGAATGGGCGTTCGGTTCATGCAGTTGTCCTATAACAATCAGAGCCTTTTAGCGACAGGATGTTACGAGCGTGAAGATCCTGGTATCACTCGAATGGGACGTCAGGTTATCAAAGAAATGAATCGGGTTGGCATGGTGATCGACATGAGCCATTCATCCGAACGCTCTACCTTNGAGGCGATCGAGATTTCCGAGCGNCCNATCGCAATCACCCATGCGAACCCAGCTGGNTGGCATTCGGCGTTACGCAACAAATCGGACGATATCCTGCGTGAATTGGCTAACTCCGGTGGGATGATTGGATTTTCGTTTTATCCACATCATTTAAAGGGTGGCAGTGATTGTACGTTGACCAGTTTCGCGAACATGGCGCGGACAATGGCAGATCGCTTGGGAATAGAGCATCTTGGTATTGGCAGTGATCTGTGTCAGGACCAGCCGGACAGCGTAGTGCACTGGATGCGTAACGGTCGCTGGACGCAGGAGACAGATTACGGCGAAGGCTCATCGAAACAAGCCGGGTTTCCTGAACAACCCACCTGGTTTCAGGATAACCGCAGTTTTCCTGGNCTGCGTCAAGCGTTGCTCAGTGAAGGATTTAATGCACGTGAAGTCGGTCAGTTAATGGGTGAAAACTGGCTGCGTTTCTTTGAAGCCTCGTTTACAGCGCAAGCGTGAGTTAAGCCTTTTGAGCCTAAGTCCAATGCGATTGCCCTCAGAGGTGATGCGCCCTGAGCGTATGGGGGCCGCTTTTCCTACTCGCCTGAGCTTCATGCGTTCACTGGTTCGTCGTTTGCACCGGGAGCAATGGAAAATAGAGCCGACGGCCTTTGATCTGGATGACTGGGGTTATGGTCATGCGATTTATGCGGCACGTGGACCGCATAGAACCTATAGCTTGATAGTATTTTCCAATCCGCTTCGTGACGATCAGCGAACGGATCGAGTTATCGCTGAATCGTGGGACGCGTGTTTTGTGTTATTCGACGGCCTACCAACCAGCGCGGAGGTTAAGCGATTGGCAGTCCAGGCACCGCGTCAGGAGGGGGGGCGCTTTTGTCCGTCTGACTTGATCTTATCGCGGGCCAATCGTAGTGTGAGACTCTATGAACATGTGCGGGATGCATTAGCCGAGGGTAGGCAGCCAGACATCGCACGTCTGGCCGAAGTTGGCTATCTAATGCGGACTACCGCAGTTTATGGCAACGGAAAATTTGGCACTTGTGATAGGGAGCGTCTGACCGATCGCCCGGAGTTTGCCGGCCCATTCCAAGCCGAGATGCTGATTGTCTACCTGATTCGCTGTTTTACGCTCGATCATGTTGAACATGTCGCGCGATGCCAATCGCCCGACACGTTCGTGCCGATGGCCAGCGAAAACAAGCGGTTCCTTGGCATTGGTAACGCGACAGGCTTGGGCATGGCGCCTTTCCTGATTACGCATCCAGAACTGATTCATTACTGGGCCAACACGCGAGAAATTGCGTTACAGAAAGTGCGTTCCATGCAGTGGGCGCAAGGGCGGGTTCGACAACGCTTTCACGAGCTTCTGCAGCGGGTGATGGGCCATGTGGCTGACTGGTGCGTCGCAGATGAGGCGCAGCGGCGACGAATTGACGAATTGTCATCAGACCTGGTTCGTTTGTGCGCATGGGTGGATGGCGAAACATCACCTCTTGAGCGCGAGACACCGTGGAATGCAGTTTATTGCTGGGCCGTGACAGAAGCTTCGATCGAATGTCAGGAACTTGTCGTCAGTCTGCTAATTGAGTTGTATCCAGGCGAGGTTGATCCACTTGAGGAGTGTCTGGCAACAGATGCGCGAACACCGTTGGATGGTTCCATGCAGATTGAAACATTAAGAAATATCATCGAACAAGTCTATGCTTGGACCTTTGAGAGTGATTTCAACGATAGGGCTTCCAATACCTATTTTTGGTACTACTCAGAGGATAAAATGGAGCCGCGTCTTGGCTTCCGTGATAACGAAGCGGGTACCGAGCGCGAAATGCCGATCGCGGTGGCGCGCGATGTCCAGCGTTTGTACCAGTGCCTGTCGTCGTTTAGTGCGGTTACGCCGGTAGCCACCTTGCTGATGCAATACCCGGTGCATCGACACACGGTCGGCCGTGTGCAGACTATTGCGCAATACCCTTACGGAGAGGTGCAGGCCAATCTGATTGCGCTCGGGAGCCGACCTATCGATCTGTTGCGCTGGAAGCTTGCGTTTTTTGGTGCATCAAAGTTCGATCCTAAATCGAATCTGTGGACGCGTATTACCCTGTACCAGGGTGCACCATTCCCCTGTGATCTGTCCCAGGTCGATGCGGATGACTGGTGCTTTCCAGTTCGTCCTCGAGTGGCATGATGCAGGCGTCTCTGGCGGAAGCGGAGAGTTTGGTGTTGAAAGCGGCAGCTGGGGCTGGTCTTGAGCCGGGTTTGGCTAGCCTCAGTGCACGGGCAACTCGTTGGTTATGTCAGTATGGTTTGCCAGGAACAAGGCTCGTGGTGCGGGCCTTGACCAATTGGCTGGAACGGCGATCTGTTGGCGTCAAGTGGACGGGAGACACGAAGCTGAGTGCGGTCACGGAAAATCAGATGGTATCGGTCTTGTACGCTGGCGCGGTGGTAATAGATCATCGGTCATTGGTTCGAGCGCCGATGACGGTTACCTCTCCGGACGAACCCTTGTTGTTGCTCGCAATGGTGGCGGATGCGATAGGGGATGGTTCGGTGNAGNTCNCATGGNCCGATTCGTCGNGTANTCGACAGGGNCTGCAGGTGGACAATGATGGNTNTACATTCTTAGGNGNAGGTTACTGCCCGTTGCATCGATCGGGGACTCTTGANTTGTGTCTCACCTGNGATTGGAATCCGNCCGNGNTCACTGGATCGGTCTTGTGGAATGATGCNGCNTTAGTTCATCGTCAGGAAAGCGTTTATAAAAACGGTGTGGNAATAGAGCNGGCCGAATTGCTGTTCCTCNATCAATGNGGNGCGAAAACGCTGATTCCAGATTCTGATATTTCACGAGAAAAGGGAGCCGGCGCCGGTCGTATTGACACGGATTGACGGTTTCTGGAGNAACAAAGCAAGATGACTGAACAGAAACTTTTGCTGGATGAAGTGCGGGAACTGGCTGAAGCTGCTTTACTCAAGGTTGGAACGGCACCAATAGCGGCACGGTCGTTGGCTACGGCGGTTATGGCGGCGGAGCGTGATGGTATTCGCAGTCACGGGTTGATTTATATTCCCATTTATTGCGAACACGTGATGTGTGGAAAGGTGGACGGGCAGGCGATGCCGGTTCAACGGCACCAGACGGGCGGTGCTATTGTGGTTGATGCCGGTACGGGATTTGCACATCCAGCGATCGACCTTGGTTTTGAAGCGCTCATTCCGGCGGCGCATCAACAAGGTTGCGCTTGTCTCGTTATCAGGAATTCCTATAACTGTGGTGTGCTTGGTTACCATGTCGAACGCCTTGCTGAGGCCGGCTTGGTAGCGTTCGGGTTCACTAATGCACCGGCATCGATCGCACCGCACGGCGGCCATAAAGCCGTCATCGGCACCAATCCACTGGCATTTGCAGTGCCTGGCCCAGATGGGCCGGCATTCGTGATTGACCAGAGTGCCAGTGTNGTCGCACGCAGCGAGGTCATGACTCGNGCACGCGAGGGNCGTGCGCTACCGNTAGGATGGGCCTTGGATGAANCCGGAGAACCGACCACCGATGCAGAGCAGGCGATGCGAGGAACAATGGTGCCTAGTGGGGGCTATAAGGGCTTTTCTGCCGGCTTAGTAGTCGAGGTAATGGCCGCTGCACTGAGCGGGGCAATGTTGGGTCAACACGCCAGTGCATTCTCTGGCACCGTGGGCGGGCCACCCCGGACGGGGCAGTGTTTTGTTGCGCTTTCACCGGTGCCATTTTCTGATGGAATGTTTGATCAACGTATCCATGATTTGGTGCTTGCTATCACCGAGCAGGAAGTTGCGCGTCTACCAGGGGCACGCCGCCGCAAACATCGGCAACAAGCTGAAAAATCAGGCGTAAAAATCGACAGTGCGCTTGTTGATCGAGTGCGCGCGATAACGGGCAGTTCATAGCTGCCGGGATCCGCTGTATTCGGTAATTTAGGTAATAACCATCGGAGCAAGACGATGAGGGTTGGGTTTATTGGCTTGGGCAATGTCGGAGGCAAACTGGCAGGAAGTCTTTTGCGAAATGGCTTTGAACTCACGGTTCGTGATCTTGATGTTGGCGTGGCACAACCACTTCTTTCGCTAGGGGCGAAGTGGGCGGACTCGCCGGCGGCTGTTGCCGGCGAAAGCGATATGGTCATTACCTGTTTGCCCAGCCCTGCCATCAGCGCGGGGGTGATGGAGGCTACGGATGGTGTATTGGCGGGGCTGTCCGCAGGGAAAATCTGGCTCGAAATGAGTACTACCGATGAGAGCGAAGTGCGTCGTTTGGGGGATAAGGTCAGGGCATTGGGCGGGGCCCCGATGGATTGTCCCGTATCCGGGGGATGTCACCGCGCAGCGACGGGCAATATTTCTATCTTCGCCGGNGGTGAACGCGAAACATTTGAGCGGGCATTACCCGTTTTGACTGCGATGGGAAGGCAGATACTGCATACGGGATCCCTGGGCTCTGCATCGGTTCTCAAGGTCGTGACTAACTATTTGGCGTCTGTCCATCTGGTTGCATTGGGTGAAGCCATGATGACCGCAAAGAAATCAGGGCTGGATCTTGCGACCACCTATGAGGGGATTCGTATTTCTTCGGGTAATTCGTTTGTTCATGAGACGGAAAGTCAGGTCATTCTGAACGGTAGCCGCAATATTAATTTCACGATGGATCTGGTTGTCAAAGACATGGGGCTTTTTCAGGATTTAGCGGATCGGTCCGCAATACCACTAGAGCTTTCACCCCGAGTACTACAATTGTTTAGGCAGGCGAAGTCGCGCCTGGGAGAGAGGGCTTGGTCACCGAACATTGTTGTGGCCTTGGAAGAGGCCTGTGGGGAAAAGCTGCGGGCACCGGGGTTTCCTTCTGAGATCGTTGATAACGAACCTGAATGCGAGGGTCGTGAAGTGTGTGGTGTCAGGCTAGGTTATTGAGGGGCTGGTTCTTGTTCGTCATCGGATGAGGATGCTGCATTAACTGACCTATGACTGATTCGAGAATGTCTGATCAGGCAGGGCACGGAGAAAGGGTGTACCGAAGATGGTTGCCGCTTGCAGGTGTGTGGTGTTTGTACTTCGCATTTGGTCTGAACATGGCCAGCCTCGCACCATTGGTCGAAGTGATCGAATCAGATCTTGGGATGCGTCACACTCAGATGGGTACTGTACTTGGCGCTTGGCAGTTGGTGTTTATCGTGGCNGCTATCCCGTGCGGGATGCTGCTTGACCAGATTGGTGCACGTCGTGCGCTGGTTTTGGGGGGTGTCTTGATGGCAACTTCGGCTTTATTGCGNAGTTANGCCGTGACTTACCCGGAATTGTTCATCGCCGTGGGGCTGTTCGGATTGGGGGGCCCCATTGTGTCAGCCGGAGCNCCAAAGGTCGTTGGCCAATGGTTTCAGGGCCCCCAACGAGGTCTTGCAATGGGTATTTATATTACCGGTCCCGGTCTAGGAATGATTGTGTGTTTCACTTTAACGAACTCCGTATTTATGCCTTGGCTTGATCACGATTGGCGTTTGGTATTGCGGGTTTGGGGATTAATCACTGTGTTAGCCACTGCCATTTGGATCGTATTAGCAACAGTTGCAGGGAGTCCTTGGGTTCAATCGATTACCCAACGTGTTCGATTATCCGATTTAATGGAATTGCTGGCGTTGCGCGATGTTCGTTTGTTGATGATGATGGGGGTCGGTGTCTTGATAATCACCCATGGACTGGGTAACTGGTTGCCAGAGTTATTGCGTGTTGGCGGAATGTCGACTGATGAGGCGGGTTATTGGGCCGCAATGCCGGTGGTAGTCGGCATAATGGGCGCCTTGGTGATACCTCGTCTGGCAACACCGCAACATCGGCATCAGGTCTTGCGAGGACTGTTTCTCTCAGTCGCAGTTGGCTGCGCCCTTTATGCAACAACGTCAACGGGCCCTGGGTTAGTGGCTGGTTTAGCGTTTCACGGCATTGCCGCTGCTTCAATGATGACAGTTCTGATTCTCACGATGGTCGAATTGCCAGATGTTGGTATAAGCCGCGCTGGTACAGCTACCGGACTCTTTTTCTCAGCGGCAGAGTTCGGTGGTGTCGCAGGACCTGTGGCGCTTGGTGTGTTGTACGATCTTACGGGAGGTTTCGGCGCCGGCCTTGGTTTGTTTGTCGGAATAGGTTGTGCACTTTTCGCCTTAGTTTCCCTACTTGGAGGGCGAGAAAAAAATTCACCTGATAAGCCACTCGGAGGGTAGTAATGGCAAGTCCTAATCCTATTGAATACAGTCATGCGTCAATCGAAGTACGTGAAATCTATGACGAGATTAAACTGGCTCGAGGTGTACAAGACGTGAACAATTTCTGGAAATATCTGGCCAATGATCCAGTCACGCTGCGCAGAACTTGGACCAGTTTGAAAGAGATCATGGGCCCAGGTGCGTTGGATTCTTTAACCAAAGAGTTGATTTACATCGCAGTGAGTGCGACCAACAACTGTGCTTACTGTATTCGCTCACACACTGCATCGGCGAGTTCAAAAGGCATGACAGATGCGATGTTCGGGGAATTAATGGCGGTGGTGGGAATGGCGAATGAAACAAATACGCTNGTTCATGGTTATCAGATTCCAATTGATTCGGTATAGCGAGCTATATTCCGCCGGCACAAAATGGCGTCATGTGGCGCTCCCTAGGGGAATCGAACCCCTGTTTCCGGCGTGAGAGGCCAGCGTCCTAACCGCTAGACGAAGGGAGCANGAGATTAAGTGACAGCTTCTCGTGATGCTAGCATAGCCGTTTGGTTGCAATATGGTCTTTTCAGCCTAATGGGTCATCATTCGGGTTATACGGTCTGTCGGTCGGGTGAGGTACTGCGTTGACAAAGAGTCGCCACCGAGTCCTGTCTGAGCCGCGCGTGATTGAAGCGCGTCAGCATGGTTTATCGCCTTCCGATGTTAATCCAGGGGCGCTTAAAATTGTCCACGCCATTCAGGCGGCGGGCTTTTCAGCAGAGTTGGTAGGTGGTTGCGTGCGAGACCTCTTGTTAGGGCACCGTCCTAAGGATTTTGACGTCGTCACTGAGGCAGAGCCAGACACTATTCAAAACTTGTTTCGCCGCGCACGTTTAATTGGTCGTCGTTTTCGCTTGGCCCATGTTCGGGTCGGTCGCGAGGTTGTGGAAGTGTCTACTTATCGTGCGTTGCCGAATGTCGGTGACGATGGTTATGAGGTGAGTGAAGGGGATGGCCGAATCTTGCGGGATAATGTGTTTGGGGATCGTGATAGTGATGCGCGGCGCCGAGACTTTTCTGTTAATGCGCTTTATTACGATCCAGTCGAAGGCGTATTGTTGGATTACGTTGGTGGGTTTGAGGACTTGAACGCAGGCATCTTGCGAATGATCGGCAAACCAGCACGCCGATTCCAGGAAGATCCTGTTCGATTATTGCGTGCAGTGCGATTTGCCTCGCGGCTGGGTCTTATGTTGGATGCGGGTACTGAAGCGGCAATGCCAGATGCCCGGCTGCTTCTACAGAAGGTTCCGCCACCTCGTCTGTTCGACGAGAGTCTTAAGCTGTTGCAGAACGGATACGCTGAACCCGCTTTCCGTTTGATGCATCGTTACGGTTTTGTTGCTGAATTACTCCCTGAATTAACCCGACATCATCTTGCGGCTGATATTGAAAGCCAAACTGGATTAGTGATGCTGGCCTTGCGTAGTACTGATGATCGGGTTCGAATGGGAAAGCCGCTCAACGCGGCATTTCTCTATGCGGTATTTTTCTGGCGCGCGGTGTGCGATCAAGCATCTCGATTCACTGAGGAAGGGGGAGCGCCCGTGCAGTCTTTACACCGTGCGATTTCTGTGGTGCTGGCAGGTGCACAGTCGCGGCTTACCATTCCGCGGCGTGTGACTGCAGTGATGTTCGACATTTGGGATATGCAACGCCACTTGGAAAAACGCCGAAAAAATATGGTAACTCGGCTATTGGAGCATCGCCGATTCCGAGCAGCTTATGATTTTTACCTACTGCGTGCGGCATCGGGTAGTGCAGATCAAACGGTTTCGAATTGGTGGACAGATATTCAAAAGGCATCGGTTTCGAGTCGAGTACAGATGATAAACGACCTAGCTGGAGGTCGCGGGAGCGGGCGTCGCAGGAAGCGTCGCCGTCGATCGGTCAAGTGAGCGACGCGAGTTACAGTCAAGCATGGATTGGGTTGGGTGCTAACCTGGATNTTCCGCGGGATCGAATTCGTNGTGCNCTGCATGCACTGCAGAGNNNCANCCAGATNTCGATTGAGGCGGTTTCATCGTGTTATCGAAGNGCTCCGGTTGGTTTTCTTCAACAGCCTGATTTTCTCAATGCCGTGGTGCGCGTCACAACGCTGTTGTCCCCTGTTAGATTGCTTCACTGTCTACAGCTCATCGAGTTCAAGGGGCGGCGTCAGCGCTCAACAAGGNGAAACGGGCCTCGGCGGATTGACTTAGATTTGTTGTTATTCGGCGGATTCCAACAACAATCAACGGAATTGACTGTGCCGCATCCGCGTATGCATGAGCGTCGTTTTGTACTCGAACCGTTGTTGGAGATTGAGGGTGATATTGAATTACCGGGCCGGGGCCTTGCCAGCAAATGGTTAGTTGACTGTGCTGGGCAGGCGGTTGAGCGGCTGCCGGGCACTTTGTTCGACTGAGACTTTTAACTGGAAGAAGTGCGCAAGGGATCGGGTAAAATAAGGCAATCGATGGATTCACTAACATAGTGTTTGTTGAAAATCACTTCAGCATGACGGATCGGGGATAGTCTGGGTCTAAATGATATGAGCGATTCAGTCAGCCGAGAGCGGGTGCTATCGGGTATGCGCGTAACCGGGCGCCTGCATCTTGGGCACTATCATGGTGTCTTGAAAAACTGGGTAATGCTGCAGGAAAAGTGTGACAGTTTTTATTTTGTCGCAGACTGGCATGCGTTGACGACCCATTACGAAGAACCTGGCGTGATGGAGCGCAATGTCTGGGAAATGGTGATCGATTGGTTGGCCTCTGGTGTGGACCCGACGAAGGCAACACTATTCATCCAATCGCGAATTCCCCAGCATGCTGAGCTTCACTTGTTGTTGTCTATGGTGACGCCGCTCGGTTGGTTGGAGCGAGTGCCCAGCTTTAAGGATCAGCAACAAAAGATCAAAGGTCGTGATCTTGCAACCTATGGTTTTCTCGGATACCCAGTTCTGCAAAGTGCAGATATTCTGATCTACAGGGCTAGCCAGGTGCCGGTCGGTGAAGATCAGGTTCCACATATAGAGCTAACAAGGGAAATTGCTCGTCGTTTTAATCGTGTTTTTGGAAAAGATGCGATCTTCGAGGAGAAAGCGGAACAGGCGCTGGTCAAGCTCGGCAAAAAGGCGGCGGATCAGTTTCGCCGGGCGCGACGTGCCTGGTTACAGGAGGGGAATGCCGATGCTTTGGCTCAGATGAATGTACTCATTGATAAGGCGGCCGGTTTAGGAGATGAAGAGCGCGAGCGTCTTCGTGGTTATTCAGAAGGGGGTGGGCGTTCCATCCTGCCGGAACCTCAGGCTCTTTTAACTCCTGCCTCCAAATACCCGGGTATCGATGGACAAAAGATGTCTAAGTCATACGATAATCAGATCAATATGCGCGACGACCCGGATCGAGTGGCCAAGGCATTGCGTACGATGCCGACAGATCCGGCACGTCAGCGGCGTAACGATCCGGGAGACCCGGACAAGTGTCCGGTTTGGGGCCTGCACAAGGTTTATACCGACAGTGCATTGCAACAGAAATTGGCTGAAGGTTGTCGCAGTGCAGCTATTGGTTGCCTTGATTGCAAGAAGCCATTGATCGAAGTGATGTTGGAAGAGCAAGCGCAACTTAGGGCACGCGCGAAACCTTACGAGGATGACCCAGGTGAAGTTCGACGTACCATTGATGCGGGGTGTGAACGAGCGATGGCCGTGGCCGAAGAGACCATGCAAGAGGTGCGTGATGTCGTGGGAACGGTTTACCGTTAGTGGATAACCAAATAACAAAACCCATTGTGGACCACGAATCGTCGCGAGCGTATGCAACGGTCTCAGGCGAAGCGTTGCATAGCTGGCCGCAGGACCTGTATCTCCCCGCTAATGCGCTCGAAGTGGTCATCGAAGCGTTCGAGGGCCCCTTAGATCTGTTGCTTTATCTGATCCGCAAGCAAAAAATCGATATTCTGGATATTCCGATCGCACAGATCACTCATCAGTATGTGGAATATGTTGAGTTAATGCAGCATCTGCATCTTGATCTGGCTGCTGAGTATCTGGTGATGGCGGCGATGTTGGCGGAGATCAAGTCTCGTATGTTGATCCCTCGACACGAGGTAGACCAAGACGAAGAAGAAGANCCAAGAGCCGTATTGGTTCGGCGNTTGCAGGAATATGAGCGCTTCCGTGATGCCGCAACGCAGCTNGATGAGCGCCCTCGGTTGGAACGCGANTTGTATCTNGTACAGGCTCGNATCGAAGATGCCGAGCCNNTNCAAGANGANACGATTGTNGATTTGTCTCAGTTGTTGAGTGCAATGCGGGACGCGATNTTGAGAGTTGATCAGCNTCGNAACTTACAACTGGTACCTGAGACGCTGTCAGTACGCGATCGTATGAATCAAGTGTTGACTAGGGTCCGTAGCGGAGAGTANGTCCGCATTGAAGANTTTTTCTCTGTCGACGANGGGCGGGCAGGGCTGATCGTGAGTTTTCTTGCGGTATTGGAGCTCGTTCGGGATCGATTGCTGGTTGTGGTTCAGACAGAGCCGTTTAGCCCTATTCACGTTAAGTTAACAGGTTGAGTATGGATCAAGAAGAGATTCGCAATGTGGTTGAGGCGGCGTTGTTTGCCGCTGAAATGCCGCTCAGTATGCGTCGGCTTCTCGACTTATTCGATGGTGGCGATGGCCAGCTTCGCAGTGATCTCGATACGGTTCTCGCATCGTTAACCGACGAATATAAAAACCGGGGAATTGAATTAGTGCAGGTGGCGGAAGGCTATCGCTTTCAGACGCGTGAGCAATACGCACCGTGGTTGCGTCGAATGCACGGAACGCGTTCTCCGCGCTATTCCAAGGCACTGCTTGAAACGCTGGCAATTATTGCTTATCGGCAACCGGTAACTCGGGGGGATATCGAAGAGGTTCGTGGCGTCAGTGTGACGACAGACATTATGCGTACGTTACTGGACCGGGAATGGGTTTCCCAAAAAGGCGTGAGGGAGGTGCCGGGTCGACCGGCACTGTATGTGACCTCCTCCAAGTTTCTTGAGTATTTCGGCCTGATGAGACTGGCAGATTTGCCAGTGCTCGGAGAACAACGTCAACTCAATGAAATCGCGCGAGAACTCGGAATCATTCTGCCGNCTGGTGAACGTGACGTTGTCGTGGATGACATTGTTNCCGAAGATAATATTNNCGAAGATATAGTTCCGGTCGCAGGCGATAACCTAATTGACCACAGTCATGTATCGNTAGGCGAGACGTCACCGNCAATTGAGGCTGAGNCCGAGGTTGATGTTGAGGNGGNTGATGCGGATAGGNTGCTGGAGNCCGAGGTGTCTGNCATTGGGTGATTAACCGGGGCTGTCGATGTCCGAGCGGGTCCACAAATATCTGTCGCGGATGGGGCGAGGNTCNCGCCGCGAAGCGGANCGTTGGATCAGCGACGGGCGNGTAACCATCGATGGCAGGAGGGCTGTGCTGGGTGATAANGTGGATNCCACCAGCCAGGTAGCGGTTGATGGCATCCCTGTTGTTAACGGCGCTGTTGACGCTGGTCATTCAGAAGTTTTGATCTACAACAAACCNGTTGGNAAAATNGTAACCCGTNNCGATCCCAACNATCGGCCGACGGTGTTCGATGATTTGCCCATTCACGAGCATGGGCGTTGGGTAGCCGTGGGTCGTCTTGACATCAATACTGCTGGGGTGATGTTGTTTTGCTCGGATGGCAATCTTGCAAANGGGCTGATGCATCCGCGAAATGAAATAGAACGCGAATACCTTTGTCGNGTTAACGGCATCATGTCTGAGAGTGATCTGGAGCGNTTGTGCAGCGGAATCGAANTCGACGGTCATGTATGNCGGTTCGATTCGGTTGAGGCGCGACCGGGCGGTGGCTACAACCGTTGGTTCACAGTGGTGTTGCGGCAGGGTCGCTATCGTGANGTCAGGCGCCTATGGGAGGCTGTAGGTGGGACTGTCAGTCGGCTCNTCCGTGTTCGTTTTGGCCCTGTTCGGTTGCCGCGTGATCTTGATCGGGCACAGACGCGAATCATCGACCGTGAGCTGCAGAATGAACTTTACNNGCTCGCTAATGTGTCGCCATCTTAGGGTTTGCGTCGGCGTTTAATCTGATTTGGCCCAATATGGTGGGCATTCACAAAGTCTAACTGATCAAAGCTGAATGCTTGTCCAAATCCAGTAANCCACCGTCCATNGACCGGTTGGAGTTCCATAAGAACAAAGTCCGCTAAGGTCTCGATTACAGAGATGGTTTCACCAAATCGTTCNCGNAAAAGGGGCAGCAACGATGCCCAGCGTGTGTGTGTTCGGCTATGTTCTCTGGCACCGCACTGAATGATCAGGCGTCGGCGAGTGTAAATGTTGGATGCGTCAGATTCATTTTCGATGAACATCACACTCGCCTGTTGTTGATGCCGTAGGTTGGCCGTGTGTCCAGAAAGTTCGCTCACCAGTATAAAAAAGGCTTCGTGCGACAGGATAAATGGGCTGTAGCTGATTTCAGGCGCTCCGGCATCGTCGGTTGAAGCAAGCAGCAGCGAAGCAAAGCCATGCAGAAATTTCCTGCAGATGTCGGGATCGATGGTCGGTGTGGTCAACGAATCAGCTTAGGCGATTGAATTCGTTCCTTGATCGGCCAACCGATTAAAGCCGTGTTCCAGGTCCGCGATCAGATCTGTCGGGGATTCGAGCCCTGCATGGAGTCTCAATAATGGACCCGGAGCATTCCATTGGGTGGCCGTGCGATAACGGTCTGGAAATGCGGGAATGATCAGGCTTTCGTAACCGCCCCAACTGGCTCCAATACCGAATAACTCGAGACTGTTTAACATGTTGCGTACCGTCTCGGTCGAATAATCATTCAGGATGACACCGAAAAGGCCACACGCTCCAGTAAAGTCGCGTTTGAAAAGTTCGTGACCCGGTGCGCCGGGTAAGGCTGGATGAAGGACGGATGCGACTTCAGGTCGTTGTTCCAGCCAACGGGCCAGAGTCAGGCCGTTTTCCTGGTGGTTTTTTAACCGCATTGGGAGGGTGCGAAGGCCGCGCGTGGTCAGATAGACCTCATCAGGGCCAGCACCTTCTCCAAACCGGGTTTTGGTTTGTCGCACCGTCTCCCAGGTCCGTTCGTTACTCACAATGACGCCCAATAACACATCAGAGTGTCCGACCAGATACTTAGTTGCCGCATGAATCGCAACGTCAACACCGTGACCAAAGGCATCGAAGTAAAGGGGCGTTGCCCAGGTCGCATCGAGTAGCGTTGTTATCTCCCTTTTCTTCGCAATTTTTGTAATTGCAGGAATATCCTGCACCTCAAAAGTCATCGAACCCGGCGATTCAAGGAAAATGACACGTGTATTGGGTCTAATGAGGGACTCGATGTCGGCACCAATAGTGGGATCATAATAGGTGACATCAACACCAAAGCGGCTCAACGTCTGGTCACAGAAAGCGCGGGTTGGCCAATTCACCGAATCGGTGATTAGAAGGTGATCTCCGGCATTGATAA